>JAJVHW010000003.1 GCA_022072415.1 Planctomycetota bacterium | reverse complement strand
GGCGCTGCGGGCGCGGGGGCGGGTGCAGCCGCCGCGTCCGCCGCACCGGCCGCCACGGGCGCCCACGGCGGAACGTGGCGCGTCGGCGGCTTCGGCGGGCTCGACAGCCAGCTCGTCTCGATGAAGCTCTCGCCCGGCGAACTCGTCCGCGTCACGAACGGCGCGAATGCGGACGGCGAGGGGGACGTCCACGTGGCGCTCACCGTCCGCCCGCCCGCCGTCATCGCCGACGAGGTGATGGCGCGCTCGTCTCCCGAGGCGCGCGCCGCGATCGTCGGCTCGGCGCTCCGGCGCAGCGGCCGGCGCGGAATGAGGCCGAGGGACTGACCGTGGCCACGCCGATCTTCCCGTTCGTCTTCCTCCGGCGCGGGTTCCGCGAGTACCTCGCGTTCGGGAACACCGTCCACGAGCAGGGCGGCGGGCGGCGCACGCTCCAGAAGCTCCACGCCGCGGGCGAACTCGTCGTCCGCGGCACGCTCCTTTTCCCGAACCCCGGCGGCACGTACCGGGACTTCGAGACATTCTGGAACGCGCGCTTCGGCGGGTTTGAGCCGTTCCTCTACCGTCCGCAGAACCCCGCTGCCGCGCAGATGAACGACGCCCCGGCGGTCGAGTCGGCGTCGCAGAAGGACTTCGCGGCGACGCGGCGCTACGTGGACACGGCGACACTGGTCGTCCGGAAGAACGGCGCGGTGCAGACGCTGGGCGTCCACTACTCGGTCGTCAACGAGGCGGGCGCGGCGTACGACCTCGGCACGTCGGCGAAGTGCGTCGTCCGGTTCGGCACCGCGCCGGGACTCGGCGCGACGGTCGCCCTCGCGTACGAGTTCCTCCACATGGTCCGCTTCGAGGGGGACGACCTCCCCTCCGAACAGGAGATGGAGGCGGGCGGGCTCGGTGCCGCCGCCGTGGCCGACCGCACGGTCGCCATCCAACTGCGGGAGACGGGACCCGGCTTCAGCTACGCCGCGGTCCCGAACGCGTCATGAGGGCCAAGAACGCCGCATTGCTCGCGTTCCTCCAGGGCGATCAGCTCGACCTCGTGGCGCTCGTCGAGATCGCGCGCGCGACGACGCCGCTCCGCTACGCCCTCGACACCGAGGCGCGCGTGTGGAACGGCCTCACCTTCGAGCCGACGGCCGGGACGTTCGGGGAGATCCAGGAGTCCGCCGAGCGCGAGGTGCCGTCCCTCCAGATGGTCCTCCAGAACGCGGACGGCGTCCTCGGGCCCCTCTGTCACCCGGACACGGGCGGCGAGGACCTCCGCGGCCGCCGCGTCACGATCCGGCAGGCTGCCCGCACGATGCTCACGGGGGCGACGCCGGCGGACCTCGTGATCGAGTGGACGCTCTTCGTGAACGCCTACTCCTTCGTCGGCCGCGACGCCGTCGCCTTCGACCTCGGCGTCTTCCCGGCCGAGGCGATCCGCGTCCCCGACCGCACGCTCCAGGGGCTCCGCTGCCGCTGGCTCTACAAGGGCGCCCACTGCGGCTACGTTGGCGACCTCCCGACGTGCGACAAGACGCGCGAGGCTTGCCGACGCCACTTCGAGGACGAGCCGCTCCGCTTCGGCGGCTTCCCGACCGCGGCCGACGCGCGCGCGCTGAGGGTCGGCTGAGCCATGGGCAAGGGACTCGGCTACATCATCGGCGGGCTGGAGCTCGTCGTCGGCGCGATCCTCACCTTCACGGGTGTCCTCGCCGAGATCGGCATCCCGCTCATGGTCGCGGGCGCCGGGACGATCGCGGGCACGGCGCTCACGCCGACCCCGCCGCGCCAGAAGAACCTCCGCGACTCGCCGACCTACGGCATCGACCAGTTCGAGAACCCCCGCGGGTCCGACGCGCACGTCCCGATCCTCTACGGCGTCCACCGCGTGAAGCCGGTCGTGATCGCGGAGTCCGTCACGGAGGCTGTCGAGGGCGTCTCCCCCGGCGACGTGCGGAACACGGCGCGGCAGGAGTTCCGGTGGCTCGGCGTGATCTGCGAGGGCGTCGTCGCGGACGTGACGGACATCGAGATCAACGACCGGCGGATCGTCTCGAACATCCGTGAGGAGAGCCTCGGGAAGGGGAACGGCTCGAAGAAGGAGTTCGTGTTCCCGCACCGCTCGGTCTTCCTCGGAGACGACGAGGCCCCGGCCGTCGAGGTGTTCGTGGACGGCGTCCAGAAGGCCTGGACGAAGCGGTCGGCATCGACCGAGTTCACGGTTCCCGCTCCGCCCGCCGCGCGCTACGACCCGCTGACCGGAGTACGGCTCCCGACGCCGAAGCTGACGTTCGACCTGCGTCGCGACGACAAGACGGAGCGCATCCTCTCGCAGACGATCCGCGTCTTCATCCGCGGCACGGGTCGCCCGGAGCTGGAGCAGCCGCGTCGCGAGGGGCTCTTCAGGTGGGGATCGCAGAAGCTCGCCGCGTGGAAGATGCGGCTGCGCTTCGTGACGCGGCCTCCGACCGGGTACACGGTCCGCGTCACGTACGACTACCTCGGGGCGGACTCGCTCGCCATCACGCTGGCGGCGGGCGGCATCACGAAGGTCGCCTTCGGCACGGCCCCCGCGAACGGCAAGAAGGTCACGGCGAAGTACCGGACGACGCCCTTCCACGGCCTCCGCGTCACCTGGCGGCCGGGGACGCTCGACCAGCAGCCGATCGAGGGCTTCACGGACCTCGAGCAGTCGCGAAACCCGAAGGAGCAGGTCCTCGCCCGGAACGTCGGGAACACCTACTCGACGGACGGGCGCGAGGTGGACGACCTGCGCGTCGGCATCTCCGCGCCGCGCGGGATGATCCAGTACAAGGACGACGGCGGGACGAACGCGATCACGGTCCGCGTGCGCGTCGAGTACCGGAAGCAGGGCGTGACGACGTGGACTGTGCTTTCCGCGCACTCCGGGAACACCTTCGACCTGATCGGCGAGCGGGCCTCGACGATGCGCTGGGAGATCGGTCTCCGCGACGAACTGGAGAAGCGGAGTATCTCGGGCGACACGGGTGCCGCGGACGCGCTCGCCAACTTCGACCGCGCGCCGTACGAGGTCCGCGTCACGCGACAGACGGCCGAGTCCACGGACGCGCTCGCTGTGGACGAGATCCAGTTCACGTACGTCACGGAGGTGACGCGCGAGGGCTTCACGTACCCGGGGACCGCGCTCCTCGGTCTCCGCGGCAGCGTCGGGGCGGCGCTCCAGGGCGGGAGCCTCCGCGTCACCTGCGTCGCGAAGCGAGGCGCTCTATACGACCCGCGGACGGACGCGCAGGGCGGCGCGCGGGATCTCGGCAGCAGCCAGAACGCCGCGCTCGCGATCCGCGACCTCGTGACATCGTCCGAGGGTGCCGCCGTCGAGCGGTACGGGGCGGGCTACTTCTTCACGGGGACGGACTTCCTCGTCGGGACGGACGGATCGCTGAACGGCCTCGTCGCCTTCGCGGACTTCTGCGATGCGTGGGTCCACCGCCCGGGCGACGACGCGACGCGGCCCGCCTCCTCGACGAACGGCGAGCGCCGCTGCCGCCTGAACGTCGTCCTCGACACGCCGATGTCGCTCATGGAGACGGTCGGCGACTTCGCGTTCCTCGGCTACTGCTTCGCGACCCTCCAGGGCGCGCGCTGGCGGTTTCCGCTCGACCAGGACGGCGACCCCGTCTTCACGTTCGTGGACGACATCGACCCGGCCGCGCAGAACATGTCGAAGTTCGTGCTGCGGCTCGATGAGTGGGGCAAGTCGCCGACCGGGGTCAAGGGCTCCTTCTGGAGCGAGTTCCTCAACTACGAGCGCGACGAACTCCTCTACCCGGTGGACGGCCTCCCCGAGACGACGCCGCTCAACGTCCGCGAGGTGGACCTCCGCGGCGTGACGCGCGAAACCGAGGCGGCGCGGATGCTCCGTCACCTCGCCGAGCAGGCGCGGGCGCTCCCCTTCCCCTGCACGTGGGAGGCGCACCCGGGCGTCCAGCACGTCGAGGCGGGCGACATCGTCCTCGTGCGGACGCGAGTGCCGTACTCGACGGGCGCGAAGGCGACGGAGCTCAAGGTCCGCGTCCTCGCGGGCGCGGTCGGGCGCGACGAGAACGGGAAGCTGACGGTTCGGTACGCCGGGCGGGTGATGGACTCGTCGGTGTACGCGCTGAAGAGCGTCACGGTGCCCGTGAGTACCGCGCCGGCGACTGCGGCCACGTCGTCCGCGAACACGACGACGACGCGGAGCGCGTCGCGGCGCGTGACGGGCCTCCAGGCTAGGGTGCGGTGATGGCGGACACGCAGCGGTACGTCGCGGCGGTGCTCTCCTGGACCCGCGCGCAGAGCGTGACGGTCGCGGTGCTGAAGCGCGGGGCCGACGACTCCGGCTGGACGGAGATCGGCCGGACGGACGCGAGCGAGTTCACGGCGTCGGGGCTCCACCCGGAGCGGAGCTACACGTTCGCGGTCGTCCCGGTCGAGGCGGACGGGAGCCTTGCCTCGGAGGACGAGTGGGAAACGCTCCGCGTCGCGCCGACGGCGGACGAGGGGACGCCCGCGCTGCCCGCCGCGCCCGCGGGCTTCGCCGCCGCGCAGGACGGCCCGAACGTCAACCTCCGGTGGGATGCCGCCACGGACGGGGTCACGGTGGCCCACGAGGCGCGCGCTGGGGACTCGTGGGAGGACGGGACGCGGATCGCCGCGGGCGTGACGGGGACGAGCCTCGCGTGGGCGTGGTCCGCGTCCGGTACGACGACGCTCCACCTGAAGGCCGTGGACTCCCTCGGGCGCACGTCGCGCGAGGCGGCGACGGTCAGCGTGACGATCGCGCCCCTCGACTCCCACGTCACGGCTGACGCCGCGGACCAGGGGGCGCTCGGCTGGCCGGGGACGAAGACACACCTCGAGGTGGACGGGGGCGCGCTGCGCCAGGAGCGGCTCCCCCTCCACTTCGGCGCGGCAGCGGCTCCCTTCGGCACCTTCGCGGGCGTACCGTGCTTCGCGAAGTACTGGCCGCGGGGCGTCTACGAGTCGCCCGTGCTCGACGCCGGGCTGATCGAGCACCAGCGGGTCGAGGTGGACATGGGCGCGGCGCAGCCCGTGGACGCGGGGCTCCCCTTCGGTGCCGTCCGTCGCCCGGCCCTCGGCGCGCGCGCCGGACGCGATGAACAGATCGTCCCCCTCGGGACTCCCTCCTTCGCGTCACAGAACTCGTGGCGGCTGACGCCGCTCGTGCCCGTGGACGCCGCGGTCGAGATCGACACGAGCCCGACCGCGGCAGGAGCCTGGGACGGGTGGCGTCCCTTCGCGCCCGGCACATATCGATACTGGCGGACCCGGCTCCGCGTCACAGTGACTGGCGACGGCCTTCGCTTCGTCCGCGTCCCGCGGCTCGTCGTCACGCGTCGGAAGTTCAACCGGAAGCTCGAGGGCGAGGTCGTCGTGAACTGCTCGCCGGTCAACGTCATCTTCCCGGTCCCCTTCCAGAACCCGCCGAAGGTGACCGCGTCGCTCGTCGGCTTCACGGGCACGCCGATCGTCACGAACGTGACGGCGACGGGCTTCACGATCGCGGGCGGCGCGGCGGTCTTCCCCGGCGACCCGGCGACGTTCGCACCCACGGTCCACTGGCAGGCGATGGGGACGTAGCGTAGAGAGTCACGCGCGCGCGTGCCGCTGAAGCCATTCGCAGAGTGCGTCGTAGTCGCGAAGTGACATCTGGTGACGGACTGACACCGCGAACTCGTGTGCATCCGTCGAGAAACGCGACGTGGCAACGATGAGCCCAGCAGTTGCGCGTTCTTGCGTGACCACCCCGTAGAGCTGTCGCACGACGCCGATGCCGACGGGATTGGTCGGCGCGTGGCGCTTACACTCCACGAGATAGAGGTGATTGCCGACAGGTGTGCTGCCAAACGCCAGGATGTCGCGACCGCCGTCACGCGTAGCGGGCGTGAGTCGCACGTCGAGCCCATCCCTAGAGAGTAGCTCTGCGACGAGCTCTTCGAACCGTCGTGGAGCTAGCCCGCGCAGTTCCTCCGGGGAACGGGCGAGCGCCTCGATCACCCGCTGCCAAGACCCCTCGGACGCAACCACGATGCGTTTCGTAGACTCCGCTGTTCCGAACGCTGCCGTTCGCTCGTACAGCTCGTGCGCGTCTTCCGGCAGGAGAGCCTGCGCCCACTGCACGTCGAACTGGTCGCGGTGGTGCATCACTTCTGCGGGTTCAGACGTCGCGAACGGACCCGCTGGGCGGTCGAGGTATGAGTAGTAGATCGCCTCGCTGTCATCGACGATGAGGGCGCTGCCGAGTGGCGCGTCCGGCGTGATCCGAACACTCCAGCCAGCGTCCTCTAGGAACTGAATCTGCCGCTTCAGCTCCCCGAGCGTTTCTGCTGCGCCCAGCGACTCGAAGTCGACCTCACCGGCTCGGTCCCGCCGCATCCCTGGGAACGGCACGAGGCACCGCAAGTCGAGACGGCTGTCGACGGATGCAGCGAGGTCGTCGAGCTCTAGCCCGAACTCCCGACCGTCGATCAGGCGAGCCTGCAGGAGAACGGAATCGCTCGCGCCGAAGATCATCTGCGTAGCCGCGAGCGCTATGTCATTGGAGTGATCGTGCATGGTCCGCGCGAGGTTACAACGCGCGGCGACCGACCGCAGCGACCGGGTCGCCCTAGCGCCGTGTCGTTGCGCGACGGATCTCGGCGTCCGTGAAGAGGTGCCGGATGTCGGTGCGGCGGACGTGGTGCATGACCACGTAGTCCCCGGAGAACGTCTCGATCTGGACGAGGTCGCCGCGCAGCAGCCGGTAGACCCACCCCTGCTCGCGCCGTCCTTCGAACACGTACTCGACGTAGCTCCCGCCGCCGTCGATCCCGCCGTCGCAGAGTCCTCGCATCGCTACCTCCTCGTCTCGTGGAGCGGCCCGCAGTCCTCGTCGGTCCGCTCGTCCCACAGCCGGTCCGCGACTGGGTGATCCCCGCAGTGCATCTGGACCAGCTCCCGCGTGCCGCGGAGAACCGTCCCCCATGGGACGAGTTGCGCGCCGCAGCGTGCGCACCGCATGTCCGGGTAGGGGTGCGCCGGGGCGCGCCAGCCCTCCGGGACCTCCGTGGGGACGTATCCGCTCGCGCGTGGCTCGTTCATCGGGGCCTCCTTGTGCATGTCCCGACCTTCGCTCTGACGCGGGGCGGATCAAGGTCACGCGAGCCGAGATCCGGTGCGTCGTGCCGCGGCGGTTCGGCGGGTCGGGCGAGTGGCAAGCACCTTCCGCCGGGGCGTCCGACTTGAAGGACTCTGCACCGGGGCGACGCTGGACACCGAACCCGGAGGCCCGACCCCATGGCGTGGAAGAAGCTGATCACCGAGGACGACTTCGGAGGGTTCGCGAACCCCTCCGCGACGATCGGCGGCGCGGCCGTCAACGGCGCCGCGACGACCGCGATGCGCAGCGACGCCGCGCCGGCGCTCGGACCGCTGACCCGCGACCTCGACTTCGGCGCCTTCAAGGGCGTGAACGCGGCCGACCCGACTGCCGCCGCGCACCTCGCCACGAAGGCCTACGTCGACTCCGTCGCGCAGGGCCTCGCTCCGAAGGACTCCGTACGCGCGGCGACGACCGGGAACATCGCGCTCGCGAACGCGCAGACGATCGACGGCGTGAACGTCGTCGCCGGCGACCGCGTGCTGGTGAAGGACCAGGCGACCGCCGCCGAGAACGGCATCTACGTTGCCGCGGCGGGCGCGTGGGCTCGTGCGGCCGACGCGGACAGCGAGGGCGATCTGCGCAGCGCGTCCGCCTTCGTCGAGGAGGGCACGGCGAACGCCGACACCCTCTGGGTGCTCACGACGAACGCGCCGATCGTCGTCGGGACGACCGCCCTCGCGTGGACGCAGTTCTCGGGCGCCGGGGACATCGTCGGAGGTGCGGGCCTCACGAAGACCGGGAACACGCTCGACGTCAACGTGGACGGCTCGACGCTGGAGATCAACGCCGACGCACTCCGCGTGAAGGCCCTCGGGATCACCGACGCGCACGTCGCCGCCGCGAACAACGACGGGGCGGTCGGAACGCCGTCGCTCCGCACCCTCGGCACCGGGTCGCAGCAGGCCACCGCGGGCAACGACGGGCGTCTCTCGGACACCCGCGTCCCGGCGGCCGCGCAGGCCGGGACCGCGTGGGACTTCGCCGACAACGAGCTCGTGGGCCTCCGGCCGAAGGGCTACACGACCGGCGCGCGCCCCGCGGCGCCCGCGGTCGGGCGACTCATCTTCGACACCACGATCTCGCGGCCCATGGTGTGGTACTGACGGTGGCCGACCCGCGCTTCCTCGCTCGCGTCCACGCGCGCGCGGCCCGGGAGACCGAGGGGCGTGCGGGACGTCCGCAGATTCTCGTGCCGCCCGGCCCGCCCGTCCCCGAGATGCTCTCGCCCGAGCCCGCGCCGGTCGACCCCGGCCCGCCCGTGGCCTCAGGTCCGCGGCTCACGCAGAAGGAGCGCACACGCGCGCTCCACGACGATCTCGCCGAGGTCGTGAACCACCACGGCGCCTCCCCCGAGACTGTGCTCATGGCGCTCGAGCTGCTCAAGCACCAGGTGCTCGCGCCGCGGCTTCAGCAGATGGAGCTCGAGTAGCCCATGGCGTGGAAGCTCGTCTGGACGGAGGACGACGCCGGCGTCCCGGACGGCCTCGCGACACTCGACGGCGCGGCGAAGGTCCTCCAGGACCCCGCGAACGCGCAGGAGGCTGCTGCGGCCGGGAAGATCCCGATCGCAATGCCGAGCGGCAAGCTCGCGCCAGCGTGGATCCCGACGGTCCCGCACGCGACGACGCACCAGCACGGTGGCGCCGACGAGGTCGCCACGGCGGCGCCCGGCGCCGACGCCATCCCGAAGGCTCTCGGGGACGGCAGGCTCGCGGTCGGCTGGCTCCCCGCGGGTGAGCCGAACGGCGTCGCGGCCCTCGACGGCTCGAAGTTCGTCCTCGGGTCTGGACTCGTTGTGGACGGGAACCAGGTCGTCGGCGATCGCGCCGGCGCGATCGCGGACCCCGCGGGCGGGATGGTCATCGACGGGATGTGCCGGGCGGCGGTGATCCAGATCCTCAACGCGCTTCGCGGGCACGGGCTGATCGCGCCGTAGCTCGGACGTCCGGTCTTGTTCGTATCATCGCGCGATGGCCGCACTCGAACTGCCCCGCGCTCTCACCGCGCTCGCGCCGCGCCGACCGCTGTTCCACTCGGAGGCGGACTTCCAGCACGCACTCGCGTGGGAACTTGCGGCGAGCGGTCTCGCCACCGAGATCCGGCTGGAGCGCCCCCTCGACCATGCTGCTGATCGGTTGTACGTCGACGTGGTCGCCCGCGTGGGCGACACACGCGTTGCGATCGAGCTCAAGTACTGGTCAAGAGTCCTGGCGGTGGAGATCGACGGCGAGACGTTTCGGCTGAAGAGCGGCGCGGCCCAGGACGTGCGGCGCTACGACTTCTGGAAGGACGTCGAACGAGTTCAGACGCTCCTGTCCACGGGCATCGTCGACGTCGGGTTCGTTCTCGCCCTGACCAACGATCCGGGCTACTGGACTCCGGGACGAGACGGAACCGTGGATCGGGCGTTCCGGATGGCGGACGGGTCGATGGTGCGGGGCGAGCTCGCGTGGGACCCCCGTGCGAGCGAGGGGACCCGGAAGGGTCGAGAGCGCACGATCTCGATCCGGCAGCCGGTGCCCCTTCGCTGGGCCGACTACTCGGTCGTCGGCACCGAACGGTTCCGGTACGTCCTCGTTCCGCTCACCCGGTAGCGGCGGGTCGTCGCAGGCGGGTTGAAGGACTCTGACGCGCACCGATCCTCGGTGCGTGCCGACGTGGGCCCCCCTGAACGACGACCCCGTCACCGGCGACTCGATCCCGGTGGCGTTCCTCGAACTGGAGGGGCGCACGGTCGAGCTCCGGAAGGGCTTCGCCGGGGCGGCACCGCCCGCGAATCCGCAGGATGGGCAGGTCTGGGTGGACACCGCACAGACGCCCTACCGCGTCTTCCGGTACCTGCGGATCGATGCCGGGAACGCGAGCTGGCAGCCGGTCGGGCCGCTCTCGCGGCTCCCAGCGAGCATCAACGCGGACCCGAGCGTCGTGGACGACCGGCTCGCGCCGTTCGAGTTCAAGGCGCTCCGCGTCGAGAACCGCGCCGCGCTGCCGGCCGCCTCGCCGCTCAACACCGGACTCCTCGTCTACCGGCTCGGCGACGGCGAGGCCTGGATCGCCGACCTCCCGGTCTCCGGCGGCTGGAAGGGCCTCCTCTCCGTAACGCCCGCCGCGTCCTACGACACCGTCGAGCTCGCGCTCGAGGGCGACCTCGGGAACGACGCTGGGAACCCGCCGACCAAGATCCGGAAGGGCGTGCTCGAGGGCTGGCTCTTCGCCGACGTCGCCGAGAAGCGCACGCTCGGGTTCATCGTCCCCCGGAACTGGCAGGGCGCGACGGACCTCCGGCTTCGCCTCTTCCAGGTCCTCGGGCAGGCGCAACTCGCGGGCGACGACGTCGAGTGGACGGGCGAGGTCCGGACCCTCGTGCCCGGCCAGGACCGCGTCGCGAAGGCGGCGACGCCGCTCGCCGACGCCGTGACGGACATCGGAGCCGACGTCGAGGGGATCGACGACGGCGGCGGGCCGCACGTCACCGAGCTCGTCATCGACCACGACGACGCCGCGAACCCCGTCTCCGCGGGCTGCCTCGTTCTCGCGACCGTCTGGCGGAAGTCCGTCGGCGGCGCGGGAAAGGCGGGCGGGACGGTGGTCTTCCGCGCGGACCTCGCCTACGCGCAGCGTCCGCGCCACGAGAGGGCCTGAACCATGGACGAAGCGCTGAAGGAAGCCGCGCGGCAGGTGCCCTCGCTCGCCGTCCTGGTCGTGCTCGTCGTCTACTTCCTCCGCGCGCTCGACCGCCGGGATCAGACGATCCGCGCGATCGCCGACTCCTGTCACGCCACGCAAGCGAAGGCCAGCGAGGCCATCTCCGAGAACAGCCGCGTCATGGGCCGAGTCTGCGAGGCCCTCGACGCGCAACGTCAACTGGTCGCAGACGCAGTCCGCGACGGGATCGACCGATCCGCGCTCGCCAACCGCTCGTGAAGGGAGTCCGCCATGTT
Source organism: Planctomycetota bacterium (assembly GCA_022072415.1). Taxonomy (GTDB): domain Bacteria; phylum Planctomycetota; class JAJSAM01; order JAJSAM01; family JAJVHW01; genus JAJVHW01. Next base: position 48,547 of record JAJVHW010000003.1, on the reverse strand, counting down.
CCGCGCCCGCAATTTCGCGTCCGCCCTCGTCCTCGCGCACGCCGCCCTCGCCGGCGCCGGGTGTCAGGGGCTGGCCCAGGCGCTCGGCGTCCAGCCGGTCGCAACAGCCCCCGTGATCGAGCAGCACTTCACTCAGGTCGCGAACCGGGGCCCGGGCTCGATCGACGACGTGGACAGCCGCGCGGGCCAGGAGGCGAACGGCGACGTCGGGGCATCGGGATCGGGGACCGCGGGGCAGACCGCGACCCAGACGACGACGAACGACCCCGAGGCCGTCGCCCAGAGCGCGGTTGAGTTGCTCAAGACCGCACCGGTCGGGAGCCCCGCAGCCCTGCTCGCGGACGCAGCGCTGGCGGAGGTAGTTGGCGGCGATCCGAGGGCGGCTGACCGGCTCATCCGCCGCGCGAAGGCCGCGCACGCCGCCGATCGCAAGCAGGTGGGGGCGACACCGCAGGGTTCCGAGGTTGGGCCCTCCTCGCCCGGGACCGACGTGCCCCCGGCCAAGTAGGCGCTCCGCGTCGTCCTGCAAAAACACCGAGACAAGTGCCGAGAATACGTTGTCGAACGTTGTGATACAGCCGGATACTAGGCGCGTGACGAAGGCCGGAAAGCTGATCTCCTTCCGCCTGGATGCCGGCCTGCTCGAGCAGGTCGACGACTACTCGCGAACGCGACGCGATGAGGCCCCGGGCGTTCGCTTCAGCAGATCGGACGGGATCCGCGCGCTCCTGCACGAGGCGCTTTCGCACCCCGTCCGCACGTCGCGCCGTCGTTCGAAAGCACGTCGGGCCACCCGGCGAGACTCTGGAGGATCCGCCGATGCCCGCTGAACCCCGCCCTCCCGTCATCTCGCTCTTCTCGGGAGCGTTCGGACTCGACCTCGGACTTGAGCGCGCGGGCCTCGACGTCCGCGCGGCCGTTGAGTGCCAGCACAACGCCGTGGCGACGCTTGAACGGAACCGACCCGGGATCGCGGTCGCACGACGCATCGAGACGGTGCCCACGCCCGAGCTGCTGGAGCACGCGCAACTCAAGGTCAACGAGCCATTCGCGATCTCCGGTGGGCCGAGTTGTCAGGCGTTCAGCACCGCCGGTCAGCGGGGGTCACTCGAGGATCCCAGGGGAACCATGTTCCGGGAGTTCCTGAGGGTCGTCTCGGAGGCAAGGCCGCAGTTCTTCGTGATGGAGAACGTCCGCGGAGTCCTGTCGGCCGCGGTGCGGCACCGTCCGCTGAACCGAAGAGGTCCTGGGTGCTCCCCGCTCGACCCCGACGAGGAGCTCGGCTCGGCGTTTCGCCTGATCGTGAAGGAGCTGCGCGAGACGGGCTACTACGTCGTCTTCGGCGTGGTGAACGCCGCGGACTACGGAGTCCCGCAGACGCGCGAGCGAGTCGTCTTCCTCGGATCGCGGGACGGTCGCGACGTACGCATCCCCCCGCCGACGCACGCTCGCAACGGCGAGGGCCGACTCCTGCCGTGGCGGACGCTGCGCGACGCACTCGTCGGCCTGCACGACGCGCAGCCCACTTACACGCGCCTGTCGCCGTTCAAGCGCAAGTACATGGAGCGCATCCCGGAGGGCGGCAACTGGCGGGACCTGCCGACTCGGAGCCAGCGGGTGGCGCTCGGCGGCGCGTACGAGTCCTGGGGTGGCCGCAGTGGGTTCTTCCGTCGGCTCGCTTGGGACCGACCGGCACCGGCGCTGACGACGCGCCCGGACAGCAAGGCGACGATGCACTGCCACCCGACGGAGACGCGACCGCTGTCGATCCGCGAGTATGCCCGGGTTCAGCAGTTCCCGGACGACTGGCAGTTCGTCGGCAGCGTTCCTCAGCAGTACGTCCAGATCGGGAACGCGGTTCCGGTCGGGCTGGGCGAGGCGCTCGGACGTGCGCTACTCGCGGCGGCGGACACGCGGCGCAAGGCGTCGCGACTGGGCACCGTCGTGTGTCACGAGCCCGACTTGATCGACCGCATGTCCCGCCGACCAAAGACCGTACTCAACCCGCCGCGGATGCGCTCCGACCAGACTCTCGCGTCCGCGCGTTCGTGGATGCACAAGCACGGCTCAGGCCGCGACGTGGACTCGATCCTGACACCAGACGCGTCAGGCGCGCTCGTTCGCGCTCGCGGTGCGGTCGCGACGCGCACGAACTGATCGACTCGGCGGGAGGAGGCGGCGTGCGTCGGGCGGGACGCACCGTCACGACGACCACGTGGTGGGTCGAGTCGATGGCCCAGCCCGCGACGCTCGCGAGGTCGACTCCCGCCGGAGAGGACACGCGCTCAAGGAGCCGGATCCATCCGCGCCGGTCGTCGCGCCGGCCGAAGCAGATGGCGACGTAGGTCATGTCGGCCCGCGCGGCGGCGACCCACGCCAGGTAGCGCGCGAGGCGCTCCGCGGTGTCTGACCTGCAGGGGGACTCGGTCGCCTTGGCCTCGCCGACGAACAACCGGCGTCGCGCAACGTCCGCACGGAGCACGTCCGGCCTGGTTCCGTCCGGCCAGCACGCCAGCTCGGCCGAGAAGCCCGCCAGCACGGCAAGCGCGTCGAGAACCTCTGCGCGCTGCTCATGCGCGACGGAGGGGGCGGTCACTCGACCGGCCCGAGCCCGATCCGCTCGGCGGCGGCGAGCGCCTCGTCGAGCAGAACCTCGCGGGTCACGTTCGGCTGGGTCGTGTCCCCGAGGAGATCGCGCGCGTCCATCTCCTTTCTCGTCAGCCGGTCGTACTCGGCGAGTTCGATCGAGTCCGCCGTCAGCAGCACGACGTACTCGACCGGCCGGGTCTGGCCGCGCCGGTGAATGCGGTCGAGGCTCTGGAGGTAGTGAGCTGCCTGGTTCGACAACGACTCGTACACCGCGATGCGGGCACGGTGGAGCGTGATCCCAGCCCCCGCCGCTGCCGGGTTGCCGACGAAGAGCATCGTCGAGTCGTCTTCCTGGAACCGGCGGATCGACTCGCGGCGCTCCGCCACGTCTGCGACCGTGCCGTCGTACCGTACCGGTCGGTACTGCGCGTAGCGGGCGATCAGCGCGTCGATCGAGGCTGTGTAGAAGGACCAGACGACAACCTTCTCGCCCTCGCGGCCGATGAGGCGCTCCAACAGCGAGTCCATCGCCTCGAGCTTCGGCGGCGTCTCGGTGTACCCCGGGACCAGCGCCGCCGCGTTCGAGCAGATCTGGAGCAGCGCGCTTCGCCGCGCGAGGAACGACGCGATGCGCCGCCGGAACGCTGCGTCGCTCGTACCCCGCAGGTCGATGATCATGTCCTGGAGTGCGGCGCGGTACGCCGTGGCCTGTTGCGGGGACATCGGAATGGACACGCGGTGGAAGCGCTTCCCGGGAAGGTCGGGGAGGACGTCGGCCTTGAGATGCCGGATGAACAGGCCGCGCTCGTCGATCGCCCGCGACACCACGGGCGCCGCCAGAGAGCGGTCCGCGGGGACGTCGAGCCCGTCGAACGTCATCCCAAAGTCGACGATGTTGAACTGCTCGACGAGGTCCTGTGGCGCGTTGGGAGCAGGCGTCCCGCACAGCACGTAGGCGCGACCGCACCACTCACGCAACCTGCGAATCGCGCGCGTGCGCGCTGCGTCGAGGTTCTTCACGAAGAACGACTCGTCCACCACGAGCATCGCGCGGTCTCCGTAGCGGCGGAGGAGCGCGCGGAGCTCCGGCTCAGCGGCGATGGCCGTCTCGAAGTTCGTCACAATCACGTTCGCGCCCGACCGCAGGACGGCGCGCTTCTCGGTGCGGGTGCCCGCCGCGACGGCCACGCGGTACAGGTCCCCCTTGAATCGCTCGAAGTCGCGCGGCCACTCCGCGATCATGCTCTTCGGGGCGATGATGAGCAGGAACTCCGTCTCGCCTCGCGACGCGAGCACGTCGAAGCCGAAGATCGTCGTCACCGTCTTGCCGGCGCCCTGCTCGTCGAACACGCAGAGCCCAGGCGACCCGGGCAGCGTCATCGCGGCTACATTCGCCCACTGGTGGTCGTCCAGCGGCTCCAGGCCGTCAACGTCCGCCAGGTAGGCCTCGGCCGTCACCCGCCCCCCGGACGCGATCGCTCGAGCCTCGCGCAGCACGCGGGAGTGTGAAGCCACTGCCTGACGACGGTTCTCGACCGCGCGACGCGCCTCCTCGGACCACCTGAGGTCGATCGTCGTCGGCACTCCTTCGAGGATGGCGATCGCGTCGGTGCTGGCGAGTGACAGGCCCTCCGCGGCGACGCGCACGCGGCCGATATCCGGCACGGCCCGCAGCGCGCGGACGACGCGATGCACGTCGTCAGGTGCGCGCGGCGTCACGACCAGCCGGTCGGGCGTCTCGCCGAGGCGGACGTCACACACGGGGGCTCGGAGTGCGTTCACGACTGCTCCGACCGCAGCGCCAGGATCGACTCGACTTCCGGTCGGACGAGCTCCAAGGCGCGGAGCAGGTCCGTCAAGCTCTTGTCCGAGAGCTCGTCGCGGAATGCGCCCACAGGGAGTCCCTCCAGAAACCTCACGAAGCTCGCGATCCTTGCGTCGGCGCCGAGCTGCCGGGACTCCGCGCGCTTCCCGACGCACGCGCCGAGTACCTCCTCGACGTCGTCCTGGGCCTGCTCGAGGTCGTCGGGCGTGGTCGTGTTCCGGTCGCGGATCTCGGCGAGCTTCGCCTGGTACTCGGGGTTCTCCGGGACGTACCTCAGAGAGCGGATCAACCGCCAGTTCTTGAACTTGCCCTGGAACAGCAGGTCGAACACGAGCTGCTTCAGTGCTTCGCTCTGCCCGAGCGTGTGCGCCACGCCTCCGGGGCTCGCGCCCTTCGCGAGCTCGTCGAAGTACTGGAAGTACTCGCCCGCGCGGTGACGCACTTCGTACATGTCGCGCTCGCGCGAGTTGACGTGGTAGTCCTCAAACTCCGTCGCGAGGTCCACCATCTTCAGGTAGCGGTTGACCACGCCGGTGTCCGAGCCGTACGCGAACTTCACCGCGAGCGAGCGCTTCAGCTCGGCAAGCCGCTTCGATCCGGGCGTCCGCGGCTCAAGGGCGAGCACGCGCTGCCACTCCTCGTGGATCTTGCGGGCCTTCACGTACTCGGGCCACGGCAGCTTGCCGTCGGGCTCGAAGTTCAGGGAGACGACGACGGCCTCCTCGTCGTCGGCGGTCGCGTGTTCGGAGAGCTGCCAGACGTAGAGATCCCTGACCCGGGACTTCTGCTCCGGCGTGAACTCGTCACTTGACAGGATCAAGCAGCACGCCGCCACGCGCCGGTTGCCGTCGAGCAGCGTGCCGTCGCGCGCGAGGATCGGGGCCACGCGCACACCGCTGACTGCGATGCTGTTCGCCAGCTTCCGGATCTCGAACTCGTCGTCGAGCGCGCCGGGCAGCTGCATCCGGCTGAGCATCAGGTCGAGAACCTCGTCACTCGTCGGCCCGCGCCCATTCGCCTGCCGGAACTGCTCGAGGTGGATCTCCAACCGCTCGTTGTGGTCCCAGAGCGGAATGTCGAGGGTCTTCACGATGCCCTCGTTCATGGGGATCTTCCGACCGTGGAACACGGGCGTCGGCGTGACCGGTCCGCCCAGCCCCTCACGGCTCTCCAGCGTCACGGCCGGGGGCCGCGGCGTGTCCCTGCCCGCACCCACGTCCGAATCGAGCCGCTGCAGGTCGCGACGGAGCGCCGCGGTGTCGCTGTCGCTGATGACCTCGGCGGCGCGCCCGTCCACCACCTCGACGATGCGCGCCAGCAGGCGACGCGCCTGCGCCGTGTCGAGAGGTCGAGCGAGTCCTTCGCGGACCACCTCCTCCACCTCGGCCCCGAGGTCGCTCGAGACCTCGCGCGCCGTTTCGATGATCGACTCCAGCGCGCTTCGCAGTGTCACGTTGTTCATCGGTTCACTCCTCGTCGTCTTCGGGGCCGTCGGCCGTCAGGCTGATGTCTTCGATCACGGCTCCCACGCCCGCCTCGTCGTGGAGCCCGAGCTGCCGCGCGAGTCGCTTGAGCGCGGCGAACCCGCGGTGCGTGACGACGCGGACCGTGTCCGCGGTCAAGCCGAGGTCCTCCGCGATCTGCTCGTGAGGCACGTGCGCGTAGCCGGCGTCGATCGCGTCCAGGATGTACGTCATGACTTCTTTCACCCGGGGACCGAGCTGAGGCAGGAGCGTGCGGGCGACCGCCATCCCCTTGCGCCTGAGATCGTCCCGCCGCTCCTCCTCTGCCTCGCGCCATGACCGGCGCGCGGGCCCGTCGGTCCCGGCGGCACGCCCCGGACCGTCGTCGTCGGTCCCATCGACTTCCTCGTCCTCCTCGAACTGGACCGGCCGGTTCTCCATGGCCTTGTCGATCGCTCGACGCCGAGCGGCGACCCAGACGTACGCGGCGGGCTCCCGCACCTTCTTCCCGGACCGGATGGCGAGGCAGACGTCGGCCACGGCTTCGGCGACGCTGTCCTCCGCGTCGGCGTGGTTGAACTCCTGGCCGATTCGGCTGACCGCGCCATCGACGAAGCGGGACTCGAACAGGTACTTCGCCGTCGATGCCGCGTCACCGGCACGCGACGCGGCGCTCGCCAGGCGCATGGGGTCGAACAGCGATGCCGCGCTGTCGGTCGCCGCCGGAGAGCTGGCCAGTTCGTCGTCATCGCTTCGGTCCCTGCTCGGCTTGCCCATCACGTCTCCCGCGCTGCGGCCCTCACGACGCGTCGGCGAGGTCCTGCTACTCCAGTAGAGGGAATCGCGTTACACCCCCGCCCAGGGAATCTCGGGTCGAGCCTGGCATCCCCCGGCCGTCGCGTGCAGAAGCCGGCTTTCCGAGCGATGGGGATGCGGGGCTGGACTCGGAGACGGCGATTGACAGCACCTACTCTGTGAGATCTTCTTGTCACGTGGCGAACTCTCCAGCACGTCCTGACCCGGACTTCCCGATCGTCGAGGGGTACGGATTCCCGCTCGCGTGCGCGTCGGAGGGGGCACACACCGCGCGGGCAAGGCGGTGGTGCCCGTTCTCGGACCGGCTCTGCGAGAAGCAGCAGCAGTACGGGTTCGGGTACTGCTCGGTTCGGTACGCAGCCGAGCGGGACAAGGGCGACGCGCACGTCTACGCGGTCTGCGACCACCGTCTCGACGGCGCGCCCGTGTACTCGGCGATCGTCGACTGGTTCAAGGAGCGGGCCCTGGACGTCACGCTCGTGGACGAGGTCGTGCTCACGAAGCCGCGCATGTCGTTCGACTACGTCGCACTCCTTCGCGGCGCGGACGTCTCCGCCATCGCCATCGAGACCCAGGCGATCGACATCCGAGGAGGAGGGGTAGGCCCGGCATGGCGAGCGTGGGTGGACGGGCGCGCCGCCGACTGGCGGCAGTACTTCACCGAGGAGGCGAAGCGGAAGGGCCGACGCGACACCGTCGCCTACGGCGTGAACATGGCGAACATCTACAAGCGGCTCGGCATGCAGGTGGCCGTGAAGGCCCGCTTCCTGAAGCGGATCGGCGTGCCGCTCTACGTGGTGATGCAGGACCGACCGTTCCAGTACCTGAGGAGCCGGATCCAGTTTGCCGAGACCACCGACCAGTGGGACATCAGCTTCCTGACCTTCGACTACACGGGGAAGGACCAGGGCACGGGTGCTCTTGAGTTCGAGCCCGTCGCGACCGTCCGCACGACCGTCGCGAACTACGTGGAGGCGGTCACCGGCGACGCGTCGATGGAGATGCACACCAGGGCGCGCTTCCTAGAGCGCGTCGAACAGAAGGCTCGATCGCGCAAGAGCGGTGCGGCGCCCGAGACGCCCCTTCTGGGAGACGTCTAGTCGCTCCGCGCGCGGCTTGCCGTTCAGGCAGGCGGCGATCTCCGTCCCGACGGCCTGCCCCAGCAGCGGCGGCACCGCGTTGCCGATCTGGTCATAGATGTCGCTGACGGCCCCGCGGAACTCGAACCAGTCCGGGAACGACTGGATGCGCGCCGCTTCTCGGAGGGTGATCGTCCGGTGCTGCGTCGGGTGCGTGTACTCGCCGCTCTTCGGATCGCGGAACCGCGTGATGATCGAGCGAGGCACACCGTTCCAGGTCATCCGGCTGAACCGCCGGGTGTGATCCTTCCGGAGCGCGCGGCGCATTCCGAGCGGCAGCAGCTCGGTCGGCAAGTCGCGCCAGTCCTGTCCGGCACGGAGATGTCGGATCCTGGCGAGGTTCTGTTCGGAGAGCTTCGGGGCGTAGTGGTTGTAGAGTTCCGCCTTGAGCCCCTTCCTCATGGTCACGTGGTAGGGACGTATCGGCTTTCCGTCGTAGCTGTTGTTCGAGTCGCCCGAAGCGACCCGGGGAAGGTCACCGATCGCGTCCCGCACCGTGAGGAAGCCCTCCAGCTCGTGGGGCAGCAGCGTCCGATTGGGAACGAGCTCCCCGATGGCCGTGCTTCCATGCGTGGGACGGGGAAAGCCGTATCCCGGCGGGACGTCGATGTCCTTCCGGAACGCAACGAACACCAGCCGCCAGCGTAGTTGCGGCACTCCGTACTGCGCGGCAACGAGCTCGGCGCACGCGACGCGGTAGCCCGCGGCGTCGAAGCCGTCGAACATGTCGCGTAGAACCGCACCGCCGACGAGCGTCCGCAGACCAGGCACGTTCTCCATGACGATCGCGCGCGGCCTGAGCGCCTTCGCGATGCGGAGGTACTCTCGGAAGAGGCTGTTCCGAGGGTCCTGCTCGTGTCGGGCACCGATGATGGAGAAGCCCTGGCACGGAGGACCTCCTGCGAGGAGATCGAGCTCGCCAGTGCCAAGTCCGATGCGGTCCAGAACCTCGCGCGGGTCGAGCGCGTGGATGTCCGCGAGCCGGAACCGCTCGGTCCCGAGGTTGTGCGCGTACGTCTCGCCAGCGACAGCGTTGAAGTCCGACGCCAGCAGCACGTCGTAGCCCGCCTGCTTCAGGCCCAGGGACAGGCCGCCGGCACCGCAGAAGAGATCGACAGTAGTGGGAGGGGGCAACATCGCAGGGTCCTTGTACACGGTGGCTCCGACGTGCCCCGGTGCCACGTACGTTCGCGCGCTGGGAGCGGCGGGCGTGTCGTCCGACCCGAGGAGGGCTGGTCCCGACGCATCGAGGCAGATCCGCGCCCTCCGGCGTGGCCGGGAGGCGCGCTCGGTGTGGTCCCGGTCCGCCCCGAGGACGCCTACACGGGAGGTGCCAACCGGAGCGCTACGTCAGTCGCTTCCTGCGGCTTGTGCGGCTATTGCGGCAAGCCGCGCGCGTAAGTCCTTGTGGGGAAACGACCTCGGCTTCGTTCGGGAGCAAGAGGCCGGAGGTTCAAATCCTCTCGCCCCGACCAACACGTAACTAACGCGCGGAGCGCGAGTTACGACGAGACGCCGCGGGCGCCAAGGGAGCGCCGGAAACGCTCGAATCGAGCTACCGCTGCACTACCGCTGCGGATCGACACGGTTCGGTGGCGTTGCAGCGAAACGCGCGACGACGCGGGCGTCTACCGCCCGCGCTTCAGGCGGTTCCGGTCGATCTGGTAGCCGGCAGCGTCGAGCTCGTCGGCCAGCGCGTACTTCCACGCGCCCGCACTGTCGAGTGGGACGTACTCCACGCCGTGGATGTCGGATGGGACCTCGACACCGTCTTGGAGCAGCGCGCAGACCCGCGGGCGACCTAGCTTCCCGAGGAAGTACCCCAGCTCCAGGATCACGTTCTGGCGCGCGCGACGACGTGGCGGCTCGGAGCTTCCGAACGGTCCGCCCTCGTCATCTCCAGTCAGGACCACCACGGCGAATCCGGCTCTCGACTCCTGCTCGAACTTCTCGATGATCGTCCGGCCCATCGCCGGTTCGTCCATCAGCACGATCGGCTCGAGTCCGAGCGCCCCGAGGACCTGCTGGACCTGCAGGCGCGACGCGGAGTCGCGACCGTGCACGACGAACACGCGCGCTCCGTGGTCGCTCGCATCGGTTCTGCCCAACGGCGTCGGCGAACCAGTGACACCCGGCGCGAGCTCGTGGAAGTCGAGCGACTCTCGCAGCGTCTCGAGGAACGCGACGCCGCCCTTCAGGCCGGGGATCGCGATCTGCTCGACCTGGCTGTACTCGCTCATGACGACATGTCTCGGCGACACCCGTCCAGAGAAGTCGTCGCCCACGTCGGCGCGATCGAAGACGGCCTTCAGCATGTTGCACGTCAGGTCGCGCCACTTCTCGAACGCCTCCAAGCCTTCCTCGTCACTACGCGTGGCCGCGATGGCGGTGCTCGCATCGTTAGCGGCCGACAGTCGATCGTCGATCAGCTTCCGAACCTCTTCGCGAGAACGGCGGAGGCGCGGGAGCCCTTCTTCGTCAGGCGGTTCGTGTCTGGCGGTGCGGCGCATCGACGGAGTCTACGTTCACGAGTGGACGTCGGTCGCCGCGACCGCATCGCGACGCCCTCGCACAGGGCCGTCGTTCCGCGCGGTTCCGGCGATACTGCCCTCTTATGTGGGGCCCCTACATGACCATCGTCGCCGACGAGGCGGAGTTCGCCGCCGCCGCGGAGCGGGCGAAGATGCACACGTACCGGCGGACCTGCCCGCTGCTGGCCAGCTCGCCGGGGAAGCTCGAGCACATCGGATCGTGCGTGCTGGTGCGAGCCGGTCTACGAACCCTTGCGGTCACGGCGGCGCACGCGGTCGATGTGATTCGTCGGCTGCATGCCGTTCCAGCTCTTGCCGCGGCTGGTGATGCGCCCGCGGCCGTCACTGTGCTCCCCTTCGAGTTCGCCGAGAGCGTTGCTCCGCGCGGCGACCGACTTCGAGACCGCGTCGATGTCGCCGCCATCCCAGTGCCGGAGGACGTGAACGTGGAGGACAGCGGCCACGCGGTGACCGACCTGAGTGACATCGATGTTCAGTACGAGCCCGCGCCAGGCGACGTCGTTGGAGTCCAGGGGTTCCCGGTCGAGCACGGCCGACAGTACGACGCTGGTGGCCTGCCTGGGGTGCGAGTCGAGAGTACGTACTTCTACACGTCGGCGAGCGCGGATCTCCCCCGCAAGGTCCGGCCGAAGAACGGGGCGAAGGCGCCGTCGTTCAGTGTCCGCTTTGATCGTGATCCGCCGATGCGCGTCGGGTTGGTCGGCAAGGCGCCGCGGCCGCGCGGGCTCAGCGGCTGCGGTGCGTGGCTCTTGGGGCGAACTGACCCCACATCCGGACTCTGGACGCCGCTGGGGACGCCGCGCCTCATTGGCGTCATTCAGGAGTGGCACCACTCTGACCGAGCGCTCGTCGTCACGCGCGCGGACTCGCTCGCACCGTGCATCTATCTGTGCCCCGGAGCGCGAGACGCGGCTCTTCGCGCCTTCCCGGACCTCTCGACAATGCGTCCCGTCGACTCCTAGGACTCGCGGATCGGTCGCGATGCTCCGTCGCCGAAGTCCAGCGCCATCACCGTCGCGCGTCTCCGCGCGGACACGGCCGCTGCGTAGATCTGCGTCGTCGCGAGCTCGGCGTGCCCGAGCTGCTGCTGCAGGTCGGTAACCGCGCCGCCGCCCTGGAGGTAGTGCGTCGCAAACGAGTGGCGTGTGGTGTGCGGCGTCAGTCCAGGTCGCCCGTCGAGCCCCGCGGCCTTGAGCGCGAGCTGCCAGGAGCGTCGGATCTCCTTGTAGGGCGTCCCGTGCCAAGAGAGGAAGACGTGGTCCTCGGGGAGGACGCGCTTCCCCTCCTCCCGGAGCGCGGCGTCGCGCGTCTCCTTGAGCCGCGTCAGCTCCGCGTCCACCGCCGGGTGCATGTCGATCCAGTCCGCGTTCCCGACCTTCGGCCGGAACAGCGCGATCTTCTTCCCCTCGAAGTTGAGGTCCGACCAGCGTAGCCGCGTGAGCTCGCCCTTGCGCGCGCCCGTGTAGATGGCGGTCACAAGGAAGGGCTTGAAGTGCGCGGGGCAGTTCGCGATCAGCGCGCCGAGTTCCTCCTTCGTCAGGTAGCGCCGCGGGCGCTGGGGCGAGCGGAGCTTCTTCAGCCCGGCGAGCGGGTTCTTCGCGAGGTGCGCGTCGAGGACGGCCTCGTTGAGGATGCGGACGATCGCGCGGTGGTCGGCGTTGATCGTCGTCGGGCTGATCGGCTTCGCGGGACCGCCGAGGGAGTTCCGCGCCGTGGTGCGCCACGCGCGGTAGTCGAGCCAGAGGGCGGGCGTGATCTCGTCGAGGCGGAGGGCCGGGCGCCCCGCGCGCTTCCCGAAGAACACCTTCCACGCCCGGAGCGCCGCGCGGAAGACGCCCATGGCGCCGTCGGAGAGGACCGCGTCGAACCGGCGCTCGATCACGTCCTCGGCGTACGCGACGAGCGTCGGGACGACCTTCGGCGCGTTCGCGACGGACGCGGCGACGGCCTTCTCCTGCGCCTCGACGATCGTCGGCGGGACCTCGTAGTGCTCGGCGAGGATCCGGCGCTCGACCTCGTCGAGGAACTGCTTCGCCTCGGACTCGGTCTCGAACGCGCGCGTGAGCCAGCGGCGCTCCGCGCGGCAGAAGTACTTCGCGGACCAGGTCCGCCGGCCCGAGCCCCACTTGCGGGAGTAGATGTTCCCAAAGCGGCGCCTGCGCTTGCTGCGGCGGCGGGGTCGCTCCTCGGTCTCGGCTGTCACGGTGGCGTCTCCGGTCGCCGGGCCCCGCACGATGCGGAGCGCGGGCGGTCCGGATGGACGCTCTCCCCCGGGGACACCTCCAGTTCGTTTGAGACGGCTACTCACGGGCCTTCCCGAGGAGGGACTTGACTCGTCCGGGGGTGGCGGCCTTGCGCATGCGGGCCTCGAGGAACTCGCGGACGTCCGTGGCGCGGAAGCGGAGCACCCGGTGCGCGATCTTGATCGCCGGTATCGCGCCGGTCTGCGCCAGGCGGTAGACCGTCGAAGTGTCGACGGCGAGGAACTGGGCGACCGACGCGGCGTTCACGAGGGGCTCGCCGAAGGGGTCGGAGGGCGCCGCGGCGCGATCTGGCGTGGTCCCGGAATCCGATTCGCTCAAGGGCTCGTGCCCATTCGCGCCAGGACCACCATGGCGCGTAGAACCCCGCGTTTCACAAGCACTTGGGCGCATCGGCCTGTCCCCGGTGTTCGTATGCTGTTCGGTGCAGGACAGGACAACCGCGACCCCGCCGCCGGGGCCGCGCCGGACCCGGCCAGGGGCAGGCCAGGGGAACCGCCGACGAACCCAGCGCGAGGGCCGCGCGTGGCGGTCCTGACGCGAGAGACAGATCGCAACCATAGGGCAGGTCCGTGGCCAATAGCAAGCAAACGTGGAACGGAAAGTTGACAAGCAAGACGGGGCGACCTACCTTGGCGAGTACCAAAGGAGTCGCTAACGTGACGCGGGATGCCGAAGCGAGGAACTCGAACCGCAGCTCTGGACACGCGTTGGGACGCGCGGAGACTCCGCCGCCGGTTCGAGGCGAGCGGACTCACGAACGAGGACATCGCCTCGGCGCTCGACGTCCGCGCGTACACGGTCAGCCGGTGGATCGCCGGACGGGCCGAGGTGAAGATCACCAAGATCCGGCCGCTCGCCCGTCTGCTGCACTGCTCGACGGACGACATCCTCCCCGAGTAGTCGGGAAGGACGACTGGAACGGCGCGACGCTCCGGCGTCTGCGCGAGCGAGCCGGGTTCACCACGACCGAGGTCGGCGCGGCGCTCGGCGTCCACTCCTACTCGGTCATGCGGTGGGAGGGTCGGGTCGCGCTCCGCTCCCACGCGCCCCGCGCGTCCCTCCTGCCCCGGCTCCGTGACCTCCTCGGCGCCCCCTCGGTCGACACCTTCTTCGGACCGGACGGCGAGGCCGCGCGATGACGGCCACCCCGGAGTTCCGGCTCGACGAGGAGTTCTCGACCCTCTGCCCGGTCGTGGACCGGGAGGAGCGCGAGCTCCTCCGGGCGTCGCTCCTCGCCCAGCTACCGATCACGACATTCGGTTGTTTTCTGACGGATGATCGTCACCTCGGGCATCCGGGAGCGGCCGATCCGGTCGGGCCGGGCCTCGCCGTGTGTTCGGCCGGTCGCGGAGGGCCGTCCTGGTTCGAGGAACCGGCCGACAACGCCGTGACGTCGCAGCGTGACGGGCAAGTCGGCGGCAGGGCCGCGACCCGTCGAGCACGACATGGGGACCAACTCGGTCAGACGCAGACCGCGCAGCGCGCGGCGCGATGCACCTCCAGTCTGCGGCGTCGGGCCGCCGACTTCGCTACTTCGAGTACGGCCGGGACGTGTCCGCCGGTGCCGAAGTACATCTCGTCGGGCGTCTGCCCGTCGAAGGCGGAGTGGGGCAGGCGACGGTTGTGCTCCTCGACGTAGAACGCCACGAGGCGCCTGACGGCGTCGGCCGTGTCGAGGCGGTTCAGGAAGAGCCACTGGTGCTTGAGCACGCGCCAGAACGCTTCGATCATCGAGTTGGAGGAGTCGATCTCGGTCCCAGCGAGGACGCGCCGGAGGCGTCCGTCGTTCACGAGCGCGTCGACAGCGCCGTTGAGGTTCTCGACGCCGGAATCTGCGAGGAGCATGGGCGGACTGTGTTCGGCGCCGAGGTGCCGTCCGGCGTCCACGAGCAGCGAAGCCGTGACTCCCGGGTCGAAGCGGTCGGCCACGCGCCATGCCAGGATGCGTCGCGAGAGATTGTCGATCACGGCATGGACGTACACGCGGGAACCGTCGAGGAGCCGCACGACCGTCGTGTCGATGTGCCAGATCTCGTTCGGGCGCGCGGCGCGGATGCCCACGCGCGGCGGCCTGGGATGGACCCGTTGACGCGGCCGGCGCCAGCCGCGTTCCCGGACGAGGCGGCACCACGTCGCCGGAGCGGCGACCACGCGGCCGAGCCGCTGCGCGAGGAGCGCGAGTTTGCCCGTCGAGACGTGCCGGTACTCCGCGGCGGTCGTCATCGAGCGGATCTCGGAGACCTCGGCGTGCGTCAGCCGCTGGGGAGACGATCGGGGGCAGGACAGCGCGTCGGCGAGGGCGCACCCCCGCTCCGCCCGCCGCCACGCGGCGAGCCGCGACGGGGAGAGCCCTGTGATCCTGAGCACGCGGCGGAGTCCGAGCACATCGCGCGAACGCTCGACGGCGCGGAGCAGTCGCGCCTTGTCCTCCGCACGCGGGATACGCAGACGCCGGAGGTCGGGCTGGACGATGCGCAGGATCACGAGGAGGATGCGCAGGAACGCGGCCATCCGGCGGACGCGCTTCTCGAGGTGCGCGACCCGCGCGAGCAGCGCGGTGTTGGTCGCGACGAGGTCAGGGGCTGTGACGATCGATGACGGCGCGCGTCGGAGCCATCCGGCGGCCGTCGTCCGCGGCACGCCGAGACGCATCGCGAGCGCCGCGTCGCCGGAGTCCCGGACCAACGTGACCAAGCGTGGATCGTAGGACTTCCGGGCGCGGCGGGTCTGCATCCGGTCAAGGGTGCCGCCGCGTGATCGGGCGCAGCTACAGGTCCGGCCCGCTGCCGCGACTTGCGTGCCAAAGCGCCAGCACCTCGACGGATCGGCCGGTCACGCGATAGTACATGTGGTAGCGGATGCGGCCGAGGTGCACGCGGCGGACGCCTCCGAGGCGCGCGTTGCGCGCGACGGCGCCGATCCGCGGTTGCGAGGCGACGAGCGCGAAGGCCCGCGCGAGTTCCTCTCGAACCGCGTCGGGGGCCGCCGGTCGGTTCGTGTTCCACCACTCGGCGACCTGCTCGATCTCCGCCGCCGCCTTGGCGGTGACGACGACAAGGCGCGCGCTCACCCGAGTCGGCGGAGCCGGTCGAGGACGGTCTGGGCGGGCACGACCTGTCCGCGCTCTGCCTCGGCGATCGATGCCAGGAGCGCCGCTTCGTCCTCCGCGCCGAGTTCGAACGTCTCGTCGTCCTCGGGGGTCATGATCGTGACGGTCGTGCCCTCATCAAGGGTGGCGCCCTCGACGACGACCTTCCCGTCGATCACCCGTCCGGACACGATGCGCATGGCCTGAGGATACGCGCACGCGCCCGTTGAGCCGACCGGGAATCGCGGTCCCGAGGCTCGCTGCCGTGAACCCGCGGCGTCGCGGGCCGTCGCGCGGCTCGTGTCCCCCGCTGTTCCGCTCCCGGCTGGCCGCGGGAGTTCGTCCACTCCTGTATCTGCTGCGACAGATGCGACACATGCGGCTCCTGCGACAGACGCGGGAGCCCGGTCAGGCTCGGCGGGCGTCATCCCCCCTTACTTCGGGAGCAACAGTCCTGACCAGGCTCGGCCCCTGACGCTCACGCTCGCTGCTCTCACCACACACCGCCGCAACCCCGCCGTCCGCGAGCCGCCGCGGCCGCGCCGTCGCAGGGAAGCCGCGCCGTGGCCCGCGCTCCTACGTTCCGGCGAGCCCGCCGTCGGAACGCGCATCGCCACCGCTGCTGCCAACACCGCCGCCGCCAACGCCGCAACGGCCCGCCGTCGCCGATCCGCACCCGCGCGAGCTGATCCGGCAGCCGCGAGACGTGAGGCGGCGCGTCGGAGGCCCTCGTTCCGCCGGCGACCGCGTAGAGGCGTCGGTCGCCGGCGTCGGCACTCTGCGGAGCGCCGGCCGACGTCTCGACGTTCTCGATCAACCACACGACGACCAGCGACATCGGGGCGACCGGCGCGTCGAGCGCGCGGCGCGCCACGCGTTGGAGCAGACTGTCCAGCGAGCGCTCCTGCGCGATCTCCAGGAGGAGCGTCGCCAGGAACCTGTAGTCGAGTGCGAACGGCGCGTTGGGTTCCATGTGGGGACGAGTTCTCAGGATACGGGCGGGACGAGTTCTCGGACGCACGAGATTCCGTACGCGGCGGCGGCCCCCGGTGCGGTCGCCTCAACCGCAGACCGCGCCGCGGGTTGTGATGTCCGGAGGACTGCGGCATGCGCGGTGCGTATTCGTCGCGCACCATGGGTGAACCCAACGCGGATCGCGCGGTCGTCTGGAAACTCGACACGGGCGGCGACCTCGTCGACGCCGACGCGGCGACCGTCGCGGCGCCGTCTCCGGGCGCGGCGGAGCCCCTGCTCCCGGAGCAGAAGTACCGGCTGCTCGGACGCATCGGCGCGGGCGGCATGGGCGAGGTCGTCCTCGTCCACGACAGGGACCTTCGTCGCGAGGTCGCGATGAAGCTGATCCGCGGGAACCTCGCGGACGACGAGGCGCTGCGGCGGCGGTTCGTCCTCGAGGCGCAGACCACCAGCCGGCTCGAGCACCCCGGGATCCCTCCGGTGCACGAGATCGGCATCACGCCGGATCGTCGGCTCTACTTCACGATGAAGGTCGTGCGCGGCAAGACGCTCGCCGCAGTCCTGAAGGACCTCCTCCTCGACTCGGCCGTCGCCCGCCGCGAGTGGACGCTGCAGAAGCTGGCGTCGGTGCTCGAGCAGGTGTGCCAAGCCGTCCACTTCGCGCACGAGAAGGGCGTTCTCCACCGCGACCTGAAGCCCGAGAACGTGATGCTCGGCGAGTACGGCGAAGTCCACGTGATGGACTGGGGCATCGCGAAGTTCGCAGCCCCGAACGGCGTGGATCGCCCCGACGAAGTCCCGCAGGGCGCCCATCCGCTCGAGGTAGACGCCCCGATGACGCTGCCCGGCACCCTGAAGGGCACGATCCCGTACATGAGCCCCGAGCAGGCTTCCGCAAGGCCGCTCGACCGGCGCAGCGACGTGTACTCGCTCGGGGCGATCCTCTACGAGATCCTGACGCTCCAGCCGCCGTTCAGCGGCGGCCTGCAGATGCTGGCCAGGATCACCCGGGGCGACTGCCCCGACGTCGCGACGCGCAATCCGGCGCGACCGGCTCCGGAGGCGCTCGCGGACCTCTGCCGCCGCGCGATGGCGGTCGCGCCGTCCAGGCGGCCGGCCACCGCGCGGGAGTTCGGGGAGGAACTGCGGCGGTATCTCGACGGCCGCGCGGAGCAGGAGCGTCGGCACCGGGACGCCGAGGAGCTCGCCGCGCGCGGACGCGAGGCGATGAAGGCGTACATGCGGGCGCTGGACGCGATCGCCGGCGCGGAGCAGGCGGCGAAGCAGCAGGAGGCGAACGTCCGCCCCTGGCAGCCGGTGACCGGGAAGTCCGCGCTCTTCGCGGCGAAGGAGGCCGTGGTCCGCGCGAACCGTGCCGCGGCGCTGGCCTTCGCCGAAACGACGAGCTTCCTCGACGCGGCGCTGCTCGCGGAGCCGGGCAGCGCGAGCGCGCGCGGCGCGTTCGCCGACCTGTGGCGGTGCCGCCTCGACGAGGCCGAGCGCAGCGGCGACGCGGCGGACCGCGACTTCGCGGTGACGATGGTGCGGCGTTACGACGACGGGCGGCTCGCCGCGTACCTCGCGGGCGACGGGTCGATCGAGATCGAGACCGACCCGCCGGGGGCGGAGGTGGTTCTCGCGCGCTACGAGGACAGGAATGGCATCCTGGTTCCCGGGGCAGAGCGCTCGATGGGAAGGACGCCGCTTTGCCGGACGGAGCTTCCGATGGGGAGCTACCTCGCGTTCCTGCGCCATCCGCGGTTCCCCGAGGTGCGCTATCCCGTCCACATCTCACGGAGCCGTGCGTGGCAGGGCCGCGTGAAGCTGCGGACGCGGGAGGAGGTCGGCGAGGGCTTCGTCTGCGTGCCCGGCGGGCCGTTCGTGTGCGGTGAAGGTCGCGACACGCGGGTGCTCGAACTCCCGGACTTCGCCATCGCGCGGACTCCGGTGACGTTCGCCGACTGGGCGGAGTTCCTCGTGGCCACGGAACGGGAGTCGGGCGCCGAAGCGGCGTCGAAGCTCGTCCCGCAGGCGCGCGGCGACCTGCCGTTCCTGGTCCGCGGGACCGACGGGACGTGGAGACCCGGCGCGACCGTTGTCGTGGGAGAGGCCCGGGAGCGGTGCCTCGCGCAGCACGGCGAGGGCTTCGAGATGCGGGTGCCCGTGACGGGCGTGTCCTGGGCCGACGCGGTCGCGTACTGCGAGTGGAGGAGCAGGACCACGGGACGTCCGTGGCGGCTGCCGACCGAGCAGGAGTACGAGAAGGCCGCCCGCGGCGTCGACGGGAGACGCTTCCCGTGGGGCGAACTCGAGGACGCGTCGCTCGGCAAATGCCATGACTCGCGGGCCTGGAACGCCCAGCCGGAGCCCGTCGGGTGCTTCCCGGCTGCGACCTCCGTGTACGGGATGGAAGACGCCGCGGGGAACGTGTGGCAGTGGACCGATTCGTGGTCGGACGGCCACGCCTCGACGCGGATCCTGCGCGGCGGGAGCTGGCTGGTGCCCGTCGCGTTCCTGCGCTGCGCGAGCCGGTTCGACCTCGATCCGACGTCCCGGCTCCCGAACTTCGGCTTCCGCCCCGCGCGGTCGCTCGCGCCCGATCCGCAGACGTAGTTCGTCGGGCGGCCGGGCGTGGCCCGAAGGCCGAAGAGGTCGGTCCGCCCGTGCCGACGCGCGGCGCCTTCGTGCGACCCGCGATCCGCGCGGAGAACGGGCCGACGTGGTGCGGACGCCACCGACTCTCCGTACGGTCTCCTCGCCTCGGTCGTCACGTCCGATCCCGCACACGGTGCGGACGTCGGCGGGCAGATGTCCATGGGGATTGTGTTCGACAACCACATGCGGATCGACGTCGTGGAGATCGGCGCCCGCTTCCAGCCCTCCTCGATCCACCGTCCGCACCATCGAGGCCGCCGCGCGGAGGGCCGCGCGACGGTCTTCCGCATCGAGCGTCGGCGCGCGCAGTCTCGGCTCCTTGCACCATGAACGCCGGCCCGCGGCGCCCGTCGCGACCGAGGGCGACGTATGACGCACGGGATCCCGCCGAACGACGCGTGCCGCGAACCGTGCGATC
This sequence comes from Planctomycetota bacterium, assembly GCA_022072415.1. Classification (GTDB taxonomy): domain Bacteria; phylum Planctomycetota; class JAJSAM01; order JAJSAM01; family JAJVHW01; genus JAJVHW01. Next base: position 28,763 of record JAJVHW010000003.1, on the reverse strand, counting down.
GGCGGTGCATGCGGCGACGCGCGCGAGGTCGAGATGCCGACGTCCGCCGCGATGGGACGACTCCTCGGACCGCCCGGCGGACGACTTCTCGGACGCACGAGATCTCGTTCCGCCCGACGAGTCGACCGTCATCCACGTAAACATCTGCGCCGACATGCGTTGGGAAGAACCGGCCGCTCCGGCACGGCGCTTGTGTTCCGTGCCGTCCATGTCCCCGGTACATGTCGACGCAGTGGTCCGCCTCCTCGCGGACGATCCCGAGTCCGGCCTTCGGCGCGGCGCGGAAGGCGTCGTGACGGGCGTCTGCCTCTCCGACGTCGGGCTCCTGTGTGAGGTGGAGTTCCCGGGGGCCGCCGAATCGCCGGCCGTGCGCGCGCTGCTGCGCGCCGAGCAACTGAAGGCCATCAGAGAGTGGGGACATCGATGAAGACGACCCTCGCGACGATCAAGTGGCCGGCGGTGGGCGCCGTCCTTCTCCTCACCGGCTGCGTCGTCGGCCCCGACTACGTGCGTCCCGACACAAGGATGCCCGCCGCCTTCGGCGAACTGCGCCCGGAGTCCGCGAGCGACTGCGCCGCAGCCGAGGACCTGCGCTGGTGGCGGCGGTTCAACGATCCGCGCCTCGGCGACCTGGTCGAGAAGGCGATCGTCGCGAACAACGGCGTCGAGGTCGCGGCGGCGCGCCTGCGCGAGGCCCGCGCGGCGCGGCAGATCGTGCAGTCGCAGCTCTCGCCGCAGCTCGGGATCGGAGCGTCGGTCCTCCGAGCGCGGACCAGCGAGGCGGGGCTCGGGATCCCGGCGGGGCTCCTCGACGTGGAGCGCAACCTCTTCCAGATCGGCTTCGACGCTTCATGGACGCTCGACGTGTTCGGCGGCGTGCACAGGCAGGTGGAGTCCGCCGAGGCCGCCGAGCAGGCGACGGCGTCCGTGCGCCGCGGCGTCGTCCTTATGGTCGCCGCGGAGACCGCACGAGCGTACTTCGAGCTGCGCGGCGTGCAGCGCGAGCTGCAGGTCGCCCACGCGACCCTCGACGAGCAGCGCCGGACGCTGGCGCTCACCGAGGAGAAGCGGCGCAACGGACTCGCGTCCGAACTGGAGGTCGTCCGAGCTCGGACCGAAGTGGAGTCCGCCGCCGCCGAGGTCCCGCCCCTCGAGCAGGCGATCCGGCAGTACATCCACGCGCTCTCGACGCTGATCGCCCTCGAGCCCACGACGCTCCGCGCCCAGCTCGAGGAGCCCGCGCCGATCCCCGAGTCCCCGCTCCGCCTCGCGGTCGGCGTCCCGTCGGACCTCCTGCTGCGGCGGCCGGACATCCAGGCGGCGGAGCGGCGCCTCGCCGCGGCGACGGCGCAGGTCGGCGTGGCGACCGCGCAGTTCTTCCCTCGGTTGACGCTGGGCGCGGCCGGCGGGCTCCAGAGCCGGGTCGCGAGCGACCTGCTCAACGGGACGGGCAAGAACGGCAGTTCCTGGGGACTGGCCGGACCCTTCATCAACTGGACGCTCTTCGACGGCGGCCGTCGCCGCGCCGGCGTCGAACTGTCGGAAGCGCACGTCGCCGCCGCGAAGGCGGCCTACGAGGACACCGTGCTCACGGCCTTCCGGGAGGTCGAGAGCGCTCTGGTCGCGATCGACCGCGGCCGCGCGCGGATCGACGTCCTGGTCCGTCTGTCCGAGAGCGCACGCGCGGCCGCGGGGATCGCCCTTCGCGACTACGAGCGGGGGATCCTCGATCAGCTGGTCGTCCTCGACGCGCAGCGTCAGGCGAACCGCGCCGACATGCTCCTGGCGGATGCGCGCGCAGCGCTCGGAGTGCACATGGTGGCTCTCTACAAGGCGCTCGGGGGCGGATGGGAAGTCGCCGAACCGCCCGTCGTGAAGGTCGATCGGTGACATGCAGAGGAGAAGAACGATGAGTCAGGACACGGCGGCGACCGCGAACGGGACGACGAGACTTCGCGCGTCGGCTCTCGCGGGCGCACTCATGATCCCGGCCGCGATCCTCGCGGGCGCGGGTTGCAGGGAGCGCGAGGCGGCGGCAGCGCCGCCTCCCCCGGTTCCGGTCGTCGTGCGCGTGCTCGAGCCGAAGGACGTCGTCGTCTCGCGCAGCTTCGGCGGCTCCGTCGAGCCGATCCAGACGACGTCGCTCGCCTTCAAGCTGGCCGGCACCGTCGCGAGCGTGCACCGCCCCGTCGGGCGCGACCGCGACGTGCAGGTCGGCGACACGCTGAGCAAGGGGACCGTCCTCGCGGAACTCGACGAAGGCGACCTGCGCCGGGCGAAGGCGAGCGCCGAGGCGCGCGTGGCGCAACTCGAGGCGCGCGTGGCGACGGCCCGCGACAACCTCGCGATCGCCACCCGGGCGTTCGAGCGCTACGCGCGCTCGTCGGGCTCGGTGTCGGAGTCCGCACGCGACGACGCGGACGCGCGACGCGTGACCGCCGACGGCGAACTGGCCTCCGCAGAGCAGGCGCTGGCTGACGCGCGAGTGAAGCTCGACCAGGCGAACGACGACTACGCCAACCGCCGGCTCGTCGTGCCCTTCGACAACGCCACGGTGGCCGAGAAGCGGATCGAACCCGGCGAGCGCAAGCAGGCGCACGAGGTGGCGTTCCGCCTCATCGACATCTCCACGGTGCACGTCGTCTTCGGCGTCCCCGACACGATGATCGGCGAGCAGGCCGCGTGCGCGCCGGGCGACCGCGTCGCGCCCGGCCAGGAGCTGCAGGTCACCGCCGACGCGTTCGAGGGACGCACGCTCACGGGGACGGTCACGAAGATCGCGCCCCAGGCGGATCCGCGGACGCGCACGTTCCGGACGGAGCTGACCCTCTCGAACCCGCGGCTCCCCGACGGGCAACGCCTGCTGCGGCCGGGGATGATCGTGACCGTGCGCGTCGGCGCGCAGAAGGACCGCCAGGTCCTGCTCCTGCCGATGTCCGCCATCCATCGCGGCGCGTCCGCCGGCGAGTTCGTCGTCTACGAGGCGGTCGCCGAGGAGGACCGCGAGGTCGTGCGCACGCGGACCGTCGCCGTGGGCGACGTCCTCGACAACCAGGTCGAGGTGCTCGCTGCCGGGAGCGAGGTCGCCCGCGGCGCGAGGGTGGTCATCAGCACGGCGGAGCGGCTTGCCGCCGGCGTGGTCGTGAAGTCCAGGCGGGAGGAGCGGTGAGCGCCATGTCCCACGAACCGAAGATGAACACGTCGCAGTTCTTCGTGGCGAAGCGGCCGATCGCGTGGATCGCGCTCCTCACGGTGCTGATCTGGGGCGTCTACGCGTACTGCCGGATGCCGCAGCGCCAGGACCCGATCATCCCGGTGAGCACCGGCGTCGTCGTGACTCCCTACCCGGGCGCGGAAGCCGAGAAGGTCGAGCAGGAGGTCACGCGGAAGATCGAACGGAAGATCGCCGAGAACGCGTCGGTCGAGCACGTCCGGTCGATCAGCCGACCCGGGCTCTCGGTCTGCTACGTGGATCTGTTCGAGTCCGTGAAGAACGCGGAACTCGTGTGGCAGGACATCCGGGGCAAGCTCGGCGAGATCCCCGACCTGCCGCGGGCGGCCGGCAGGCCGACGACGCCGTTCCTCAACAAGGACTTCGGCGACACGGTCGCGGTCATGCTCACGATCAGCTCGCCGCCCGTGCCCGACCTGGAGATCGAGCTGCGCGCGAGGAGCATACGGCAGGCGGTCACCGCGCATCGCAGCGCCGGACCGGACAAGGCGCCGGGCGGCCGGTGGACCGGCGTGCTCGTCTGTCCCTCGACGGTCGCCCGTCCTCACGTCCTGCGCATCGGCCGCACGCTGGGCCGGTACCTGACCGAGAAGGGCATCGCGCACGACCTGGCGATCGTCGACACGCCGACCGCCGGCCTGCTCGACGTCGCGCTGAACGAGGGCAGGACCGGGGACGACCTGCTCCGCGCCACCGACGAGTGGTGGGAGTCCGCGGGCACCGCCGAGTTCCACCCGGACGTCTGGCGGGGCTTCTGGACGCAGGATCTCTCGGATCTGGAGGCGCAGCTCCGCCGGAGCGCGCGGGACAAGTACTCCTGTGGCGAACTCCGCGACTTCGCCGACCGGATCCGCGACCGACTCAAGCAGTCGCCCTTCGTCGCCCAGGTGGACGAGGTCGGCGTGCAGGACGAGCGCGTCTGGCTCACGTACTCCGGGCAGCGGTTGCAGCAGTTCGGGATCCCGCCGGTGGCGTTGGTCGACCGCATCCAGCAGCGGAACATCAACATCCCCGGAGGCACCATGGAGCTGCCCCGTCGAAACGTCGTCGTCCGTCCGACCGGCGATTACGCCTCGACGGACGAGATCGGGCAGACCGTCATGGGCGTCTCGTCGGACGGCTATCCGGTCTACCTCCGGGACCTCGTCGAGGTGACGCGCGGCTACGAAGACCCTTCGGGCGTGCTCAACTTCCGCACCGTCCGTGTGCCGCGCGCGCCGGGCGCTCCGACGGAAGCGGGACACGAGGCGCGGTCGGACCACGCGCTCGAAACCGGGCGCGCCGTCACGATCTCCGTCCGGCAGGTCAAGGGAACGCACGTCGCCGAGTTCGACCGCGGCGTGACGGCCGCGCTGGCGGACCTGAAGGAGGCGCTGCCCCCGGACCTGCGCGTCGAGCGCACCAGCAACGAGCCCGAGGAGGTGCGCGAGAAGGTCGAGGGCTTCGACCGCAACTTCCTCGAGGCCGTCGTGATCGTGATCCTGACGGCGCTCCTCTTCATGGAGTGGCGCAGCGCGCTCGTGGTCGCGATCTCGATCCCGGTCACCGTGGCGATGACGCTCGGCATGTGCAACCTGCTCGGCGTGGACCTGCAGCAGGTGTCCATCGCCGCGCTGATCATCGCGCTGGGACTCCTCGTGGACGATCCGGTCGTCGCGGCCGACGCGATCAACCGGGAGTTGGCGCACGGCAGTCCGAGGGGCGTCGCCGCGTGGCTCGGGCCCACGAAGCTCGCGCGCGCCATCCTGTACGCGACGATCACCAACATCGTCGCGTTCCTCCCCCTGCTCCTGGTCGAGGGCCGGACCGGCGACTTCATCTGGTCGCTGCCGGTCGTCGTCGCGACGTCGCTCGTCGCCTCCCGGATCGCCTCGATGACGTTCGTTCCGCTGCTCGGCTACTACATGCTCAGGGGACAGAAGGGGCTCGAGAGCTCGCAGGGCGGGCCCGCCCGCGGGTTCCCGCGCCTCTACAAGTCGTTCGTCGAGGGATGCATCGACCGCCGCTTCCTCACGATGGGCGCGGCCCTCGTCGTCCTCGGCGCAGGCGTGCTCGCCGTCCGTTCGATCGGCACGTCGTTCTTCCCCACGGACCGCCACGACGTGTTCGTCGTCAACCTGGACCTTCCCGAAGGCTCTCCGATCCGGGAGACCCGCGACGTGGCGCTGGACGCCATCCGCCGCATCGACGCCCTGGAGGGTGCGCACGTCGACGGCTACTCCACGTTCGTCGGCGCCGGCGGCCCGAGGTTCTGGCTCTCGATCGAGCCGGAGCAGCGCGCCGACAACTACGCGCAGATCCTCGTCCACACCACGTCGAAGGAGGAGACCGCGGCGATCGTCGGTCGGCTGAAGCGGAAGCTGCCGTTCGAGATCGCGCAGGCGCGCGTCCGCATCCAGCAGCTCGAGACCGGGCCGCCGATCGGCGTGCCGGTCCAGTTGCGGCTCTACGGCGCGGACATCGGGACGCTCCGCGCTCTCGGCGAGCAGGTGAAGGCCCGCCTCCGGTCGATGCCGGGGACGACCGACATCCACGACGACTGGGGCGACCCGGCGTTCCAGATGACGCTGGAAGTGGACGCCGAGCGCGCGGCGATGAGCGGCGTCACGAACCAGGACGTCGCCACGGTCGTCGGAACCGGTCTCTCGGGCCTTCCCGTGAGCCAGCTCCGCGAGCGGGACAAGCTCATCGACATCGCGCTGCGCCTGCGGCCGTCGGAGCGGAGCCGGCTCGACGACCTGTTCAGCCTGAACGTGGCCGCGGCCGCGTCGGGGTCGGGCGTCCCGCTCCGACAGGTCGCGTCCTTCAGGCCCGAGATGGTCACCCCGAAGATCCGTCGGCGCGATCACGAGCGCTGCCTCACCGTGCGGTGCGACGTGACGCCCGGCGTGCTCCCGAGCCAGGTGACCGCGGAACTGGAGAAGCTGCTGCCCGCCGCGCAACCGGGGCGGACCGCAGGCGCGGACGTGATCGCGTTCCCTCCGGGGTACCGGTGGGAGTTCGGCGGCGAGAAGTTCGAGCAGGACAAGGGCTTCGGCTCGCTCGCGATCGCCCTGATCGTGTCATTCGCGGCGATCTACCTCGCGCTCGTGCTCCAGTTCAACTCCGCGACGCAGCCGCTGCTCGTGTATGCCGCGGTGCCCTTCGGCATCGTCGGCGGGCTGCTCGGTCTGGTCGTCTTCGGCGCGTCGTTCGGGTTCATGGCGTTCCTCGGCGTCGCGTCGCTGGCGGGGCTGATCATCTCGCACGTGATCGTGCTCTTCGACTTCATCGACGAGGCGCGACACGCCGGGGAGCCGCTGCGCCGGGCCGTCGTCGATGCCGGTCTCGTGCGGCTGCGCCCCGTCCTGGTCACCGTGCTGGCGACCGTCGGCGGCCTCATCCCGCTGGCGCTCGAAGGCGGCCCCCTCTGGGAGCCGATGTGCTACGTCCAGATCGCGGGGATGCTCGTCGCCACGGTGGTCACGCTGGTGCTGGTGCCGGTCCTCTACGTGATCTTCGTGGAGGATCTGCACCTCGTGCGATGGGAGGCGAAGTCCTCGCCCGCGGCGTCGGATCCCGCTCCGGAGTCGGCCGCGCCTTCGGTCGCAGCACCCACGGTTCCAGCACCCGCGGTCGCGGCGCCCGTTCCGGCGGCCGAGCAGGGGGCCGAGCAGGGGGCCGAGCAGGGGGCCGAGCAGGCGGTGAGGTCATGACGCTTCCCCCGAGGAGGAGACCTACCTCGTCGATGGCGCGCGAGCACTTGTCCGCGACGTCAGGCCCGACGACACGCGCACTCGACCGACCGCAGGGCGCCTGCTGCCAGGCTGGCTGCCCGGTCCCGCGAATGCCCACCCGCTGCCGTCCGCTCGTCCCCGTCATGCAGGTTTCCCGGATCGCGGTCGCGGTCGCCCGGCGATTCACGCCGCATGCGCATCGTGGTGCGCGGCGAGAATCCCGCCTTGGCCTGAACCACCAGCCCCCGCCGTCTCGGCTCCTTCACTGAGGCATGAGTTCGCACCACCCCGTCCCGATCGAGCAGCTCCTCGCCCACCGCGAGTGGGTTCGTCGTGTGGCCCGCGCGATGGTCCGGGACGAGAACGACGCGGACGACCTCGAGCAGGGCCTGTGGCTGGATGCGCTGCAGCATCCGCCCCGCTCAGGTCGGTCCTTGCGAGGATGGCTCTTCACGGCGCTCCGTCGGGACCGGGCCAACGCGCGTTGCTCTGAGGCGAGCCGGGTCGCGCGCCAGGAGGCGACGGCACGCGCCGAAGCGGTCCCGTCGGCTGAAGAACTCGTCGCGAACGCCGACGCCCACAAGCGCGTCGTCGACGCGGTCATGGACCTCGACGAGCCCTACCGCTCCACGGTCCTCTACCGGTTCTTCGAGGACCTGCCGCCGTCCGGGATCGCCGAACGCGAGGGCGTCCCGGTCGAGACCGTGCGGACGCGGCTGAAGCGAGCCGTCGCACAACTCCGCGCGCGGCTCGATGCGGAAGCGGGCGGCGACGGCCGCGCGTGGTGTCTTGCACTGGCACCCCTCGTCCGGCGGCCGCGGGCGCCGGCGACGGCGGTCGGAACGGCCGCGGCGATCGCGGCGGGAGCGCTGCTCATGGGGACGAAAGTCAAGGCGGCCGCCGCGCTGCTCGCGGTGATTCTGTTCGTCGGCGCGGCGCTGCACGTCGCAGGCGAGGACCCGGGCGCCGCGGAACCGCGCACCGAGAGCTCGTCCGCCGCCGGCGACGTGCCCTCGCCGAAGCGTCGGGCGACGGCGGATCCGACGACGGTGGACGAAAGCGCGCCCGTTCGGGGGGCGCCCGGGGCGGTCGAGCTGACCGTCCGCAGTTGGAACGGGCAGCCGGTGGCAGGTGCGACCGCCGCGATCCGGGCCGTCGAGGCGGCGGAAGGGTCTCGGGTTGCGGACATCCCTGCGTCACGAGCCGCGGCGGAGGCAACGACCGATGCGCTGGGCCTCGCGCGCATCGAACACCTCGAGGTCGCGCGCGACTACCGGATCGTCGTGCGGTCGGACCGGCGCGGATGCGCGGCGCGGGACTTCCGACTCGCGAGTGCGTCCGCGCCTCTGCGCATCGACATCGTCCTCGTCGGCGAGTGCCGTGTCAGCGGACGCGTTCTGGACGCGGCGGGCGCGCCGGTGACAGGCGCAGTGGTGCTCGCGAGTACCGGTGGAGATCTGATCGCAGGGCGCTCGGTCTCGGGCGACGACGGGCGCTACACGATGGGCGGTCTGCCCTACGGAACAGTCGCGCTCTACGCCGGTCGCGAAGGGGCCGTGTTCGCCTCCACGTCCATCGAGGCGCGGGCGGCCGCGACATCCGTCAGGTTGCCTTCCGCCGGGGATATCGACCTCGTGCTGTGCCGATCCGCGCGCATCTCGGGCGTCGTGCGCGACGCCGCGACCGGGACGCCGCTCGCCGGCGCCGCGGTGACGCTGCTGGCGAGCGCGACGCAGCGCTCGTGCGGCCCCGCGGTCACTGACTCGCTCGGCCGCTACCTCCTCCCCGGTCCCTGCGACGCGATCGTGGACAGCGCCGTCGTGCGGATGGGTGGTTACGCAACTGCGCCGACGATCACCGGACCCACGCGACAGTTCCCGTTCCTGATCCGCGACGGCGGTGCGTTGACACTCGACCTGGCTCTCGAGCCGCGCGCCGCCGGCGCGGCCGCGGGCGGGACGATCGAGGGGCGCGTCCTCGGTGCGGGCGACGCGCCGATCGCGGGTGCCCGCGTGGGACCGACATCCTCGGGCGCCGACGGTGCGTTCCGCATCGACGGCGCGCCGAGCGGCGTCGAGCAGATCTGGGACGTCGCGGCCGCGGGCTTCGCGCAGACGGAGTTGATCGCGACGCCGCCCGCGAGGGGCGAGGTGATCCGCAGGGACGTCCGCCTGGCACCGGCGCCGCGGGCGCGAGGGACCGTCACGACCGCTTCGGGCGCGCCGATCCCCGAGGGGTGCTCGGTTCGCATCCAGGTGCTTGTCGAGCGCTCGGGACGTGCGAGCGCTGAGCTGAGGAGATTCCTCTGGGCGGAGGCCCCCGTGCAGGCGGATGGGACGTGGGAGTGCGAGCTTCCGTGGGCCGGACCGGCGCGCTACCGGGCCACCGCCTCCGCGCCCGGCCTGCTGCCCGCGATCTCGGACCTCGTGGACCTGGACCCCGCCGTCTCGGAGTACCGGACCGACCTCGTGCTGGCCGCCGCCGAACCGATTCGCGGGCGCGTCGTGGACGCGACGACAGGCGGACCCGTCGCCGGGGCGTGGATCCTCGACGGCAACGTCGTCTCGGCGACGACCGGCACGGACGGCTCGTTCGCCTTCGTCGGCGGAGGTCCGGGGGGGACGGTGCGCGGCGCGTCGGTAGACACGCGGTCCCACGTGCGGTGGCACGCAAGCATGGTCGAGATCTGGTCGCCGGGTGACTTCATCGAGGTGCGACTGGACCCGGCGCGATCGATCTCCGGGACCGTCACGTGGGATGACGGGACGCCCGTTGCGGACGCCATCGTGCGCACGATTCCGGAGAGCGGCAGCACGCCGACGTCGGCCGAGGGCCGGTTCGTCGTGACGAGACTTGATGCGCGCAAGCACGTGGTCGCGGTCGAACACCCGGACGCTGCGCGTGAGGAGATCGCCGATGTGGAGGCAGATCGGAGCGACCTGCGGATCGTCCTGCGGCGCGGTTCACCGATCCTGGGTCGGGTCCTCGGAGCCGATGGCGCGGGCGTGCCCGGAGTCTGGATCATCGCAAGACCGGAGGATCGCGGGAGTCCCGTGCTCCGAACCGTCACGGGGGCAGATGGGGGTTTCGTCTTGTCGGGTGCCGGAGCAGGCGTCGCGTTCGTCGCGAATCTCGTCCCCCCCGCGCGGCCGACGGACGAGGTCCCGGACACCGGGCGCTACCGGCGGACGACGGCGTGGGGGCTGCGAGCCGGCGGCGGGCCCGTGGACCTTCGGCTCGACGAGGGGGAGACGATCATCGGAACTCTCGCGGACGAGGCGGGCGCGCCCATCGCGGGGGTGACTCTCCAGGCTGCGCCCGTTCCCGGCGGACCGGAGCGCACGGCGACGACCGGCGCCTCGGGCCGCTTCCAGTTGTCGGGACTCCACGCGGCGGAGTACCTCATCGCTCCCGCGCGGGGCGGAGGGCTCTCCGCGGTGCGCGGCGGCGACGCGGTCCCGGGCGGCGCCCGCGACGTGCGGCTCGTCGGTGTCAGGAGCGTCGTCCTGCGCGGAGTGGTGGTCGACGAGCGACAGGAGCCCGTCCGGGACGCGCTCCTCGTCGTGCCGTCGGCGGTGAAGGAGCGGCGCGGGCCCTTCCCGGGCTCGGACGGAGCGACGGCCCGCGACGGCTCGTTCGAGGTCCGTGACCTCGATCCTGCGACCGGTGTCGTGTACATCGACGCGCAGGGGTTCGTCCCGCAGCAGATCGACGCGTCGCGCGCCGGTCCCGAGCCGCTCCGCGTGTCGCTCGTCCGCGGGCACACGGTCGCCGGCCGCGTGCTGCGCGCCGACGGCAGCGGCGTACGCGCGGCGATCCTGTTCCGCCACCGCACGACGACGTGGCTGACGCGCAGCGTCTCGACCGACGCGGACGGTCGCTTCCGGTCGACCGGGTTCGCCGAAGGAGTGTTCGAGACGATCGTCCGCGTGTCACCGCGAGAGAACGTCGCGACGGGCGACGTCATCCCCTCGACGGGAGAGGAGGTGACTCTGCGCATTCCCTGACGCGCTTGCGAAGTCCGGCGACATCACCGTCGCGCGCCGCCTCCCCGACAGCGCGCTGGCGCAGATCTGCGTGGTCGCGAGTTCGGCGTGCCGGAGCTGCCGCTGTAGGTCGGCGACGGAACCGCAGCCCTGGACGAAGTGCGTCGCGACGGCGTGGCGACGCGCGTGCGGCGTCCGGCCGTCGCGTCCGTCGAGCCCTGCCGCCTGCGGCGCAAGCACCCACGAGCGGCGGACCTCCTTGTACGGCGTCCCATGCCGGGACGCGCCCCGCGCTCATGCGAGGTCGAAGCGGTCGAGATTCATCACCTTGGTCCATGCGGCGACGAAGTCGCGCACGAACTTTCCCTGCGCGCCGTCGCAGGCGTAGACCTCGGCAAGCGCGCGAAGCTGCGAGTTCGACCCGAACACGAGGTCGGCGCGCGTCGCGGTCCACCGGAGCTTGCCCGTCGCGCGGTCGCGGCCCTCGAACACGTCGTTCGCGTCCGGCGCCGCCTTCCACTCCACTCCCATGTCGAGGAGATGGACGAAGAAGTCGTTGGTGAGGGCGCCCGGACGCTTCGTGAGGGCTCCGTGACGCGAGCGGCCGTGGTTCGCGCCGAGCACGCGCAGACCGCCGACGAGCACGGTCATCTCCGGCGCGGTCAGCGTCAGAAGCTGCGCGCGATCGACGAGCATCGCCTCGGCGGACCCGCGGCACCTGGCCCCGGCGAAGTTGCGGAAGCCGTCCGCGACCGGCTCGAGCACCGCGAAGGACTCGACGTCGGTCTTCTCCTGCGAGGCGTCGGTCCGCCCCGGCGCGAACGGGACCTTGACGCCGACGCCGGCGTCCTTCGCCGCCTTCTCAACGGCGGCGCATCCACCGAGGACGATCAGGTCGGCGAGCGAGATCCGCTTGCGCCCCTTCTGCGCGGCGTTGAAGTCCCCGCGGACGCGCTCGAGGACCTTGAGCGCCTTCGCGAGCCGGCGCGGCTCGTTGACTTCCCAGCCCTTCTGCGGCGCGAGACGGATGCGCGCCCCGTTCGCGCCGCCGCGCTTGTCCGATCCGCGGAACGTCGATGCCGAGGCCCACGCCGCCCAGACGAGATCCGCGACGGAGAGTCCGGACGCGAGCAACGCGGCCTTGAGGGCCGCCACGTCCTTCGCGCCGACGAGCGGGTGATCGACGGCCGACACCGGGTCCTGCCACACGAACTCCGCGGCCGGGACTTCGGGCCCGAGGTAGCGCGAACGCGGCCCCATGTCGCGGTGGGTCAGCTTGAACCACGCGCGCGCGAAGGCGGCCGCGAACTCGTCGGGGTGCTCGTGGAAGCGCCGGGAGATGCGCTCGTACGCGGGGTCCATCCGCAGCGCGAGGTCCGCCGTAGTCATCATCGGCGGGTGACGCTTCGACGGATCGTGCGCGTCCTCGACGAGCGTCGCCGCGGCGGGATCGGTCGGGGTCCACTGCCACGCGCCGGCGGGGCTCTTCACCAGCTTCCACTCGTGGCCGAGGAGCATGTCGAAGTAGCCGTTGTCCCACCTGGTGGGATTCGGCTTCCACGCGCCCTCGATCCCGCTCGTCGTCGTGTCCGGACCCTTCCCGCTGCGAAACGCGTTCTTCCAGCCGAGGCCCATCTCCTCGATCGACGCTCCTTCCGGCTCGCGGCCGACCAGCTTCGGGTCGCCCGCGCCGTGCGCCTTGCCGAACGTGTGCCCGCCTGCGACGAGCGCCACGGTCTCCTCGTCGTTCATCGCCATGCGCGCGAAGGTCTCGCGGATGTCCCGGCCCGACGCGACCGGATCGGGCTTCCCGTTCGGACCCTCCGGGTTCACGTAGATGAGGCCCATCTGCACCGCGGCGAGCGGATTCGCGAGTTCGCGATCGCCCGAGTAACGCTCGTCGCCGAGCCACGACTTCTCGTGGCCCCAGTTGACGTCCTCGTCCGGCTCCCACACGTCCACGCGCCCGCCGCCGAAGCCGAGGGTCGTGAAGCCCATGGACTCGAGCGCGCAGTTACCTGCGAGGATCATGAGGTCGGCCCAGGAGATCCGGTCGCCGTACTTGCGCTTGATCGGCCACAGGAGCCGCCGCGCCTTGTCGAGGTTGCCGTTGTCCGGCCAGCTGTCGAGGGGCGCGAAGCGCTGCGTGCCGTTGCCCGCGCCGCCGCGGCCGTCTCCGATGCGGTACGTGCCCGCGCTGTGCCACGCCATGCGGATGAAGAGCGGACCGTAGTGACCGTAGTCGGCGGGCCACCAGTCCTGCGAGTCCGTCATGAGCGCGCGGAGGTCCTTCTTGAGGGCCTCGTAGTCGAGCTTCTTGAACGCCTCGGCGTACTTGAACGCCGCGCCCATGGGGTTCGAGAGCGACGAGTGCTGATGGAGCATCCCGACGTTCAACTGGTTCGGCCACCAGTCGCGGTTCGACCGGCCAGCACCCGTCGCGTTCGACGGGACGCCGTGCATCACCGGGCACCTGCGGGTCATCTGTTCTTCGCTCATCGAGTCCTCCTCGCCTTGGTTCGTGGATCGTTCCTTGTCGCTGTTCGCTTCGCACGGCACCCGGCGCACGTCCCGCGCACTTCGACGTGCGCCTCTTCGACGCTTCCCATGCGCCTCACCGCGTCGGGCACGCGCAGTTCGTTCAGTTCCTCGCTCTCGAAGTCGCGCACCATCCCGCACCGCTCGCAGACGTAGTGATGGTGCCGGTCGAGGTTCGCGTCGAACCTCACGCTGTCGCGCCTCGGCCCGAGAGTCGTCACGAGCCCGAGGTCGCGGAGCTTCCACAGCGTTCGGTAGACCGTGTCGAGCGACACGGTCGGCACGCGTCGCCGCACCGCGCGGAAGACGGTCTCGGCGTCGGGGTGGTCCTCGGCGCACGCGATCTCGTGCAGGATCTCGAGCCGCTGGTGGGTGAGCTTCAGCCCCGCGGCCCGGGCCTCGGCCCGAAGTCGCTCGAGGCGGCCGGTTCCGAGCGGCGGCTTGTTCTTGCGCATCACTCCTACTTGCGGACAGTCCGCAACAGCGAGCCTACCCAACCGACCTCCGTCGCGACACGAGATGTCGCGGTCGCTTGACTCTCCCCGCTCGACGGTGACCTCCGTCACGCACGCTTCGGGTGCAGGCGCCGCACGAGAGCGCGACGGCGGCACCCAGCCGCCCCTTGCGGCGTGGATGCTCAGCCTCGACCGCGCGAGACCTTCGCCCGGACCTGCATGGGTCAGCGGAGCCGGGTGACCGTCCTCGACGCCGGGCTCCTGTTCGACGGAACCGGTGGTTCGCGGACGCGGTCGTCCGTGTAGGCTGCTGCCATGCCAGCGAAGCGAACGGAGCGGAAGTCGACGGGGAAGCCCGGGAGGGTGTCGCCTGTGAAGGCGGCGCGGCCGGCGCGAGGTCAGAAGGGCGGGCGCACGGCGCCGTCCAAGGCGGGGGCGGCTGCGACGTCGGCCGTGAAGTCGACGGCGAAGTCGAAGACGAAGTCCCCGGCGCGTGCGGCAAGTGCGACCGCGGCGGCGCGGCCGACCGCGCCGCGCATGGCGCTTGCCGAGGTCATGCGCACGCTCGAGAGTCTCGGGTCGGAGCCGACCCGGAAGACCTACCAGCGTCACGGCGCCGCGGGGCCGATGTACGGCGTCCGCTTCGGCGACCTCTTCAAGCTGATGAAGCGCATCGACGTCGATCACGCGCTCGCCCGCGAGCTGTGGGCGACGGGGAACGTGGACGCGCGGAACCTGGCGATGAAGATCGCCGATCCCGCTGCGTTCACGCCGGCCGAGCTCGACCGATGGGCGGTCGAGAATCCGATGCGCATGTGCGTCCTCTACATCGCGACTCTCGCGGCGGAAGGCCCGCACGCGCGCGCCAAGCTGCGCGAGTGGCTCGGCTCCTCCGACGAGGTGCTCCGTGCGACGGGATGGACGCTGCTCGCACGGCTGTCCGACCTCGACGAGTCGTTCCCGGAGGCCGAGCTCCTGCGGCACGTCGCGGCGATCGAGACATCGATCCACGCCGCGCCGAACGAGGTGCGCGCCGCCATGAACCGCGCGCTGATCGCGATGGGCGGGCGCAGCGCGGCCATGAGAAAGGCCGCGACCGCGGCCGCGAGACGGATCGGCGAGGTCACGGTCGACCACGGCGACACCGCGTGCAAGACACCGGAAGCCGTCACCACGATCGACAAGATGTGGGCGCGCTCGGGGCAGAAGTTCGGGTCGCCCGCCGCGCACGAGCGGTCGCTCGGCTCGATGCGACGCCGCTGCTGAACGCGTTTCGGCGGGGACGCACTTCACTCACCGCGCTCCGCGGCCGAGTCAAGGGCGCCGGTTCGCGGGGGCGGAGAGCGCATGGATCCACGGGCGACCCGGCTGGCCCGTCCGCGTCGCGAACGCGTGTGGAGGATGGCGGGGCGGTCCGAAATCCGGGATCCGCGAGACGGCCCGGCGCCGGTCCGGGCACAATCCGCGGATGCGCGGTGCGTTCCGTTTCGTCGGGCCGGCGGTCCTTGCCGGGGTGGTGGCTGCCGGGTCGGTGATGCAGTCGCGCGCCGGTGCGGAGGCGGCGGAGGATGCGACGACGCTCCGCGGCGTCGTGACCGACGCAGACGGGGCGGCGAGGGCCGAGGTGGCGGCCGGGATCATCGGCTGGGCGCCGGCGGCGGGCGACCATGTCGTGACCGCGACGACCGACGCGGACGGTCGCTTCTCGCTCCCGCGCGCGCCTCTCGGACCGATCGACGTGTGGGTGCGGCCGACGGGCGGCGCGTGGGTGTTCTCGACGCGGATGTGGCACCCGGGCGTGAACGACCTCGCGGTCGATGCGCGGCCGAAGGGTCGCGGCGGGATGCGGGGATTCGGCGCAGAGGGCGGTGGCACCGTGACCGGAGTCGTCACCGACGGTCAGGGCAAGCCGGTCGCCCGCGCGGCGGCGGGGCTCCGGGGCGACGACTCGACGTGGGTTCTGACGAACGCGAAGGGTGAGTTCGCGATCGCGGGAGCCGAGGACGACGACGGGATCGTGGTCCGCGCGAACGGGTTCCGCGACTTCGTCGGCAGGGTGAAGCTCGACAAGAAGCGGATGTCGCTCAAGCTCGAGGCCGCCGAGCCGACGCTCGTCCACGTGGACGATGCGTCCGGGAAGCCGCTGGCCGGCGCGTGGGTCACGCTCGGCGACCCGGACGCGGTCCTGTCCACGACCGGTTTCTCGGCGCTGTTCCCGCCGCGCCCGCGGCTGGTCGGCGGCTGGACCGACGAGAAGGGGGTCGCGCGGATCGCATGGGGTGACCCCGACGACGCGACGGTGGCGACCGCGTACGCGACCGGCTGCGCGCCGGCGTCGAAGAAGGTGACGGCGGGGAAGGGACCGGTCCGGCTCCAGCTCGCGGCTCCGCGGCCGGCGGTCGCCGTCTGCACGATGAAGAGCGACGGCAGCCCCGTCGCCGGCGTCCTCCTCGGTCTTCCGCACGAGAGCGACGGCGGACCGGACGCGATCTCGGCGCTCGCCGAGGACGCGGAGCGCGGCCCGATCGTGGTCGGCCGGACCGACGAGCACGGACGCTGCGCGCTCTCCCACCTGCCGCCCGGCGTCGAGACGCTTCGGGTCGTCGGGGAGCTCAAGCTCCACGCCGATGTGCGGGTCGAGGCCGTCGGGAGCGGCGGCGGCCGGTAGGCATCGTCCCGACCCACGACGTTCCGCGGCGCCCGCGGAGGAGTTCGCGAGCGCGACGGTGAGGGGCGGCATCGAGGCGGCGGGGTCCGCGGGAGAGCCCGTGATGGGCTCGGTCAGGCGCGTGCCGAACCGCTGTATGCAGGTCGGATGGGGCGCGAGCAGCCCGGCACCCGTGACGAGGCCGACGAGCCTGTCGTCGTCCGTCACGAGGGGTGGCTGAGTCGCATTGCGACGAAGACGGCATGCGCCGCCTCGACTCCACGGGAAGCAGCCCGTCGCCCGTCCGGTGCCGGTGACGACCGTCACGCTTCCGCCGCCACCTCCGCCGCGCCCGCCACGGGGGCTGCGCGGAGCATGACCTCGGTCACCCCGGATCGGGCGGCCGCGGAGCTAGCGTTGTGCGTGCAGGACGAGGTCGGCCGCGCCGACATCCCGCGGACCGTCCTCCCGAGCGAGGAGGCATCGATGGCCGGGAACGTGTACGTCGTCGCGACCGATCTCTCGTCGGACAGCGGGAAGGCCGCGGAGGTCGCGGCGCGGATCGCGTCCGCGACGGGCGCGAAGCTCGACGTCTTCTGCGCCGTGCACTCGGCGGCGGCCGACGATGCGGGCGTCGCGCTGGAACGGGCGCGCGCGGGCGCCGACGCCGTGGCGCGGCGCCACGCGGACGGCGCGCCCGGGACGACGGTCTCCGCTTCCGTCGTGGACGACGTGCCCGGCGGGATCCTCGATCACGTGCGCGAGACGGGGGCGTCGCTGCTCGTCGTCGCTCCGCACGGCGTCACGGGATGGAAGAAGGTGCTTCTCGGAAGCGTCACGGAGCAGGTCATCCGCCGCGCGAAAGGCGCGGTTCTCGTCGCGCGACCGGGCGGGACCGGCGAGCTGAAGCGCATCCTCGTCGCGATCGACCGCGGAGCGGGAGCCGGACCGGCGCTCCGCACCGCGGTGTCGCTGGCGCGCGCGCTCGGCGCCGACGTGGAGGTCGCCCACGTCGCGAGCCCCGCCCGATATCTGCTCCCGCTGGTCACGCCCGGGGCGGGGACGCATCACGTCGGTGAGCGGCTGCTCGCGAAGATCACGAAGGACGTCGAGCGGCGGGTGGCCGCGGTCCCGACCGGCGGAAAGCCCGTGGCCGTGCGCGTCCTCGAGGGGAGTCCTGCGGCGATGGTCGTGGAGGAGGCGCAGCGGATCGGGGCCGACCTGGTGATCGTCGGGACCAGCGAGCGGTCGCGCGCGTCGCGCGCGGTGCTCGGCAGCGTGGCCCGCGCCGTGGCCTCGGCGAGTCCGACGTCGGTGCTCCTCGTCCGCGGCACTCCGCTGGCGTGAACCCGCTCGCATCCAGTGCTGGCCCGGATCATTCACGAAGGTTCGCGCCTGGCCGAGCCCGCGGGCGCGCTGCTGCGTCGGAGCCCTTGACCGACTTGCCGAAGTCGCTCTGCGGTCTCCTCCTTGCATCGCATCCCGCGGATCTCGGCCAGGACAGTCTGTCGCCGGGCGGCCGTCGGCGGAATCGACGTACAGTATCGACGTACAACGCAGGCAGTCCGCGAGTTGAATGCCGTTCTCGCGCGAACCCTCGTGAATGATCCGGGCTCGGACATCGTGCTCCCTTCGCCGAGGGACGCGGGATGCGGCTTCGCTGCGTCGTCCGTCCCTGTCGGGCCTCCGCTCGGGCGACGGCGGACGATGGATGTCCGGCTAGCCGCGCGGCGGCTCCGGAGCCTTCGGCGGGGCGGCGTCCGCGCGGGCGTCCAGCTCGCCCTGCCTGACCGCGGGGAGCATGTTCCACGCGACGGAGCCGACGAAGCCGACCGCGATGAGCAGGCCGCCGAGCAGGGCGTTCGACTTCACGAGCAGGACGCCCGCGATCATCAGCGCGGTGCCGCCGAAGAACATCAACCGGATCCACGAGTCGGACGAAGAGCGGGGACGCACGGTCCACCTCCTTGCGGGATGTGGACGGCGGCCCGACCGTCGCGATGCCTGCGCGGCGGACGCCGCGCACCCTTGTCGTGTCAGAGGAGAGCGTACACGGCGGCGCCGTCGCAGCGCCATACCTCCGCACGGAGTGTTCGCCGACGGGGGAAGCGACCCACTCCCCGCTCCGAGCCCCGGAGCCGAGCCGGAGAGCGTCGGCCCGTCTCGCGACGCGGGACGCGATCCCGCACGTAACCGAACCCGCGACCGGATGGAGCGACACGCTCAAGGGGTTTGAGTCCCGGCTGGAGCGCGGGCCCACCCGCGGCGCCGTCCCGCGACGTGACCGCCGACGTGATCGAAACGGACCCGCGTCAACGCCCCTTGCAGAAGCACGAGCCGGGGATCGCGACGTCGGCCCGGGTCCACGCGGAGTCGAAGCGGCGGCGCACGTCGGCGGCCTCGGCGGGCATGCCGAGACCGTCGAGGCACTCGGCGAGTCCGTGCAGCGCCCAGCCGTTCTCCGGATGACGGCGGAGGTCCTCCTCGTAGACGGCGCGGGCCTCGTCGTAGCGGCGCTGCTCGGTGAGCAGCGCGCCCAGCGCGTGGCGGGCGGGCTCCATCCATCCCCACGGCTCGTCGTATGCGAGCCGCGCGTCGACGGCGACCGCCTCGCGGAGCCGCGCGAACGCGACGTCGTGGTCGCCGCGCCGGTAGGCGATCTCGCCGTCGAGCACCTTCTCGGCGACGCCCAGGATGTCGCGCACCGGATTCTGGAAGAGCGTGCGCGACGCGGGCACGGCGGCCGCGGCCTCGCGGAAGAAGCGCTGCTCGCGCTCGGCGTGCTCGACGCGGCCGAGGGACGCCGCCGCCACGCCGCGGGCGTAGCGCCACACGGCGCGCATCGCCACGTGAGTCTCCGCCGGCTCCGGCTCGTCGAGGATCTCGTCCCACATCCCGAAGCGCACCATCACGTGCAGCGGCGTGGCGAGGAACACCTCGAAGACGTCGCCGTGGGCCTCGACCAGCGACGCGGGGATCTCCGCCGCGATGGCGCGGGCGTGCTCCAGGGCAAGCGCGCGGCGGCCCTGCCACATGGCCCCGTAGGCGACGAAGTGGAGGTTGTGGATGCGGTACGCGGTGAAGAAGTTCTCGCGGCCGCGGAGTTGCACGAACGCCCCGTCGGCCTCGACCGCGCGGAGGTTCGTTCGGATCACGTCGTCGTACATCCCCGCCCACACGTAGATGTGGCTCGGCATGTGGACGAGGTGCCCGAGGCCGGGCGAGACGGACTCGAGACGCCGCGCGGCCGGGAGCGCGGCGCGGAAGTGAGGGCCGGCTTCCATCGCGTGGATGTAGAGGTGGCAGAGCGCCGGGTGCGACGGCCAGCGCGCGAGTCCGGCCTCGAGGAGCGCGCGGATCTCCGCGGTCTCCGGTGCGGGCGTCCCGTCGTGCGCCCAGAGCTTCCACGGGCGGAGCTGCATGACGGCCTCCGCGGCGAGCGCGCAGACGTCCGCGTCGTCGGGGAAGCGCGCGCGGACGGAGCGCATCGCGTCGGCGAACGCGCGATCCGCTTCGGCGCGTCCGGAGGCCGACTCCGGCGACCGCAGCGCGAGAGCGTCGATCAGGGCGCGTTCCACGTCCGTCTCGTCGTCGCACGCGGCCTTCGCCGCGCGCACCGCGTCGGCGGCGGCGCGATGCCGCGCACCGTCCGGCGCCGGGTCGTTGTAGTTCGGCCCGAGCACCCACGCTCGCCCCCAGTGCGCCATCGCGCACGTCGGGTCGGACTCCGCCGCCAGGAGGAAGCACCGTTCCGCCTCCTCGTGGTTGAAGCCGAACGCGAGCGCGATCCCGCGGTCGAACCACATCTGCGCCGCGCCGGAGCGCGTGGTCACGCGGCGTCCGACGTCGCCGATGTCGTAGACGACGTCGAGGACCGCCGGACCGCCGGGCGCCGACGGAGCGGCAGGATCGGCGCCGGGGGAGCCCCTGCACGAGGCGGAGAGCGCCGCGGCGAGCGTCGCGGCCAGCGTCACGCTGCGCGTCACGGTTCGCATCGCGGCTCGCATCGCGGCAGGCAGCACCGCACGACCGCGTCGGGGAGCGTGTGGAGGTTTGAACGGCGTCACGGGGGTCTGCATGCATCGAGGAACACGGTCCGTCCGGGAGGCCCGCAACGGAATGCGGGAATCCCGTCGCGCGCGGCCGCACCGCGGCATCCCTTTGGGTGTACGGCGTCGCGCGCGCCGGGGAGGTGCCGATGTTCCGTTCCGCATGCAGGATGGCTGCCGCACGCGCCGCGCTGTGCGTCGTGTTCATGGGTCCGGGCGCGTGGGCCCTCGACGACGAGGGCGACCGCGCCGCCGCCGAGGACCCCGCGCCGACACCGGAGCGCGGACGCGCGCTGATCGACGCGTCGGACTTCGAGGGCGCCGAGAAGGTGTTCGCGGCCCTGGTCGCGGGGAACCCCGCGGACGGGCCCTCGTGGTTCCACCTCGGCTACGCGCGGCATGCGCGCGGGGCGTACCGCTCCGCCCTCGAGGCGCACGCGAAGGCCGCGGAGTTCCCGGGTCTGCGCGCGCGGGCCCTCTACAACGCGGCCTGCTCCCGCGCGAAGCTCGGTGAGACGGACGCGGCGCTCGAGGCGCTCCGCGGCGCCGTGGCGGCCGGCTTCCGCGGGCGCGCGCTCCTCGCCGACGACGGGGACTTCACTGAGCTCCGGAAGGACCCGCGGTTCGCGGCCGTCCTGCGTCCGCTCCTCCGCGGTGCGGCGGCATTCGTCGAACCCGTGCGGGTGATCCGCGAACTCCACGGCGATGCGGCGGGCGACGAGTTCGGATGGGTGGCCCGCGAGGTGGGCGATCTCGACGGCGACGGCGCGCTCGACTTCGCCGTGACCGCGCCGGGCGCGAGGGGACGCTCGGGACGCGTCTCCGTCTGGTCGTCGAGAGCCGGAAAGCTCCTCTTCTCCGTCGAGGGCGCGCGGGGCGACGGCCTCGGGAACATCGTGGCGCCGGCGGGCGACGTGGACGGCGACGGGACCGGCGATCTGATCGCCGGCGCGCCGGTTCCGCAGGCGCCCGGTCAGGCCGCGCCGCGCGCCGGGTATGTCGTGCTCCTCTCGGGGAAGACCGGAGCCGTCCTGCGGCGGATCGAAGGCGAGGCGCCCGGAGACCAGTTCGGGCTGAAGGCGTGCGGGGTCGGCGACGTGGACGGAGACGGGCGCGCCGACGTCGCGGTGTCCGCGTGGCTGGCCGATGCGCCGGAGACGGGAGGCGCCGATGCCGGCTGCGTCACCATCCATTCCGGCGCGACCGGCGCCGTCATCACGCGGATCCGCGGCGATCGCGCGGGCGATCGCTTCGGGTCGGCGGTCGACTCCGCGTCTCACGCGGGCCCGGCGGGCACCGTGCGGCTCCTCGCGGTCGGCGCGATGGACGCAGGGCCCGGGCGGCGCGGCCAGGTGCGCGTGCTGCGCCTCTCGAGGGGCGGCGCCGAGACGGTCTTCACCGCCGACGCAGCGCCGACGGGCGCGGACTTCGGCCAGTACTTCGTGGCGTTCGCGGGCGACTGCGACGGCGACGGCGTGCCCGACGTCCTCGCGTCGGACTTCGCCGACGCGGCGAACGGCCCCGCGACGGGGCGGTGCGTCGTGATCTCGGGGAAGGACGGGAAGCGAATCGCCGACATCCCGGGCGCGCGCGCCGGCGATGCGTTCGGAACGTCGCGGTCGGTCTGCGGCGACGCCGACGGCGACGGTTCGCCCGACGCGATCATCGGCGCGTGGCAGTGCGCCGACGGCGCGCCGTCCGGCGGACTCTGCTCCCTCGTCTCGCTCCGCGACGGCCGGACGATCGCGACGTGGACCTCGCGCATGGACCAGGACACGCTCGGCTTCGACGCGGTCGGCCTCGGCGACGTGGACGGCGACGGCGGCACCGACTTCCTGCTGAGCGCGGCGTGGAGCGAGATCCACGGTCCGCGCACGGGGCGGGTGTGGGTCGTGGCGGGACCGGTCCCCGCGCGCCGCGAAGGCCCGCCGAAGTGACGCGCCGCGTCATGGCGCACCCGGGCAGTCACTGCTGCCGTCGCGCCGACAGCCTCGCGAAGCTGGACTCGATGCCGATCGAACACATGAGCAGGACGACGGCCCGGCCGGAACTCCGGCAGACGACGGTCGTGACCGCGGCGACGCCGGGCGCCATCGCGAGCGACCGCAGGAACTCGTGCGGGTCGCGCATCCGGACTCGTCGTACCATGCCGGATGCGCCCGCTCCACCACGGCGGGCGCAGGCGGAGGCCCGGGTGAATCCGATCGAGTTGATCGACGTGACCGGCGACGACGGCCGGGTCACGGAGGCGGCGTGGCTCGCACGCGCGGAGGCGGCGCACAGGGAGCTCCGCGAGTTCGCGGAGCCGTACGAGACGGTGATGCGGCGGATCTTCGCGGGCGGCGGGCGCATGCGGATCGCGGTGCGCGGGTCCGATGTTCTCGCGGTCGCCGTGTGGCGGTCGTTCGAGAAGACCGTGTCCGGACGCCACCTGTACGTGGACGACCTCGTCACCCGAGCGGCGGCCCGGTCGTCGGGAGTCGGCGCCGCGCTCCTGCGCTCGCTCGAGGCGACGGCACGCGCGCTCGGATGCCGGAAGCTCGAGCTGGACTCGGGATCGCACCGGACGCGCGCGCATGCCTTCTACCTCCGGGAGCGGATGGAGATCACCGGCTTCCATTTCGTGAAGCGGCTCGGCTGACGGACCCCGGGTGACGCCGGTCACGGCGCGACGCAACCCTGCCTTGTAGGTTCCGTGCGCGGCGCGACGCGCCGGGAGGAGCAGCGATGAACGACTCCGGGCCGTCGGCGGGCGGGGATGCTCCCCGTCACGAACGGCGGTTCCTCTCGGGCCGCCTCTCCCGGCTCGGGGAGCTCGCGAGCGTGGTGCGGATCGGCGCGGAGTTCGTCCGCGGGTTCCGCGGGCTGCACTTCGTCGGACCGTGCGTGACGGTCTTCGGCTCCGCGCGCTTCCCCGAGGGGAGCCGCTGGTACGAGCTCGGCCGCGAGACCGGCGCGGCGCTCGCGCGGCGGGGGTTCACCGTGATGACGGGCGGCGGGCCGGGGATCATGGAGGCGGCGAACCGCGGCGCGCGCGAGGCCGGCGGGCGCTCCGTCGGCTGCAACATCGAACTGCCGCACGAGCAGCGGCCGAACCCGTACCTCGACCGCTGCGTGTCCTTCCGGCACTTCTACGTGCGGAAGGTGATGCTCGTGAAGTACTCGTACGGCTTCGTGGCGCTGCCCGGCGGGTTCGGGACGCTCGACGAGGTCTTCGAGTGCGCGACGCTCGTGCAGACGGGGAAGATCGCGGGCTTCCCGCTCGTGCTCGTGGGCTCCGACTACTGGCGCGGGCTCCTCGCCATGCTGCGCGAGACGTTCGTCGCCGCGGGGACGATCGACGCCGACGACGTCGAGCGGTTCACGATGACCGATTCGCCCGACGAGGCCGCCCGCATCGTCGAGGACGCGGCCCGCGCCCGCTTCGGCGTCGAACTCCCGCCGCCGCTCCCTCCGCTCCCGTGGCTCGGCGAGAGTGCGCCGCGGCGCGGATGAGGCGGGGTGTGGATCGCGCCGCCGGACGTGGCTACGATGCCGTCGCCGCGGCGCGTGCCGCGTGGAAGGAGTCGCTTGGCGGCGGAGACGGGCGGCGGGACGTCGTGTGAGTCGGCGTCGAGCGCGACCGTGCCGTCCAGCGGCCGTCGGCGCGGATTCCGCATCGCGGCCGCGGCGCTGCCGCTCGCGGGCGTGGCGCTCCTCGAACTCGGACTCCGCGCCGCGGGCTGGACGCGGCCCGTCGATCCGCCGCTCTACCGGTTCTCCGGGCCCGTCGGCGGGGAGTGGCTCGACGGCGAGGCGAGTCCGATGCGCCGCGATCCGCATCTCTTCTGGCGTCTGAAGCCGGGATGGACCGACGGCGGCGCGCCCGTGAACGCACGCGGGTACCGGACGCCGGAGGTCGCGATTCCGAAGCCGGCCGGCGTGCGCCGCGTCGCCTGCATCGGCGACTCGGTGACGTTCGGGCTCCCGCTCGAGATGCACGAGGCGTGGCCCGCGCGGCTCGAGCGGCTGATGCGCGGCCGCGGCGAGGCGCGCGCCGAGTGCGTGAACTTCGGCGTGCCCGGATATGCGTCGCTCCAGGGGCTCCGCGTGGCGGAGATCGACGCGCCGGCGTACGCGCCGGACGTCGTCGTCGCGGCGTTCGGCCACTTCAACGACTTCGTGCCCGCCGTGGGGCGGACCGACGCCGAGCAGCGGCCGCCCGCCTTCTGGCGGACGCTCCGCATCGTGGAACTCGCCGCGACGGTCGCCGGGCGGACGGACGCGCGCGCGGCGCCGGACGAGCGGCGCATCCTGCGCGAACTCGACACGCGGGACTTCACGGGGAAGCGGCGCACGCCGCCCGCGGACTTCGAGTCGAATCTGCGCGCGATCGTGGCCGCCGCCCGCGCCGCCGGCGCGGCGCCCGTCCTCCTCGCGTGCCCGCTTCCGGCCGAGACGGTCCGTCGCAACCCGGCGGCGCTTGAGTACGCCGACATCACGCGCCGCGTCGCGTCGGAGCTCGGCGTCCCGCTCGCGGACGGGTGGAGAGCCTTCGCCGCCAGCGCGCGCAGCGACGACGCGCTGTTCCGCGACTTCTGCCATCCGTCGCCGTTCGGGCAGGACCTGCTCGCGGCGGCCGTGCTCGAGGCGATCCCGCGATGAGCGGCGCGTCCGGGCGCCGCGGAAGCTCGTGGGCCGCGCGCGCGGCCGGCGCGGTCGTCGTCGTCGCGGTCGTCGCGGCGACGTCGTGGCATGTCGCGCAGCTCCCGGGCTTCGTGGGATGGGACGCGTACCCCGCGATCGACGGCGCACGCGCGGGCGGCGACGGGTTCCTCGGCGCGCTCTCGCGGCCGTTCATGGGATCGCATCATCCGTACGCGTCGTTCTTCCGTCCCGTCACGTCGCTCTCGATCGCGCTCGACCACGCGCTGTTCGGACTCGACGCCGCGGCGTCGGGAGCGATGACGCTCGTCTGGCACGCGTGCGCCGCGCTGCTGCTCGGCGCCTGGCTCGCGTCGGTGTCGGGGAGCCGTGTCGCGGCCGTCGCCGGCGCGGCGCTCTTCGCGCTCCATCCCGTCCACGCGGAGACGCTTCCCTATCTCGCGCGTCGCGGGTCGGTCCTCTGCCTCCTCTTCGGGCTGGCCGC
This sequence comes from Planctomycetota bacterium, assembly GCA_022072415.1. GTDB lineage: Bacteria > Planctomycetota > JAJSAM01 > JAJSAM01 > JAJVHW01 > JAJVHW01. The sequence continues at coordinate 3,012 of JAJVHW010000003.1, read as the reverse complement.
GCTCGTCGCGGCGGAGCGGCGCGGCGCGCGGCGCGCTGCGGTGTTCTGCGTGCTCGCCGCTGCGTCGCAGGAGGCGGGCGTCGTCTTCGCGCCGCTGGTGATGCTCCGCGCGTCGGCCCGCGGGATCGCGCCCGGCCGCATGGCGGCGTGGCTCGGCGCAGGGATCGGCGCGTACCTCTTCATGCGTCTCCACGTCCTCGGCGGGTGGGGCGGATACCTGACCGTGGACCGGAAGATCGCCATGTCCGACTCGGGACGGCAGATCGCGGCCGCCGTGCTCGACGGAGGCTCGTCCGCGCCGCGCGCGGAGGCGCTCGCGCGCGTCCTGCCGCTGGCCGCGGCGGTCGTGTGCATCGCGTGCGTCTGGATGGCGCAGCGCAGCGGACCGTTGCGTGGGCCCGGACGCCTCGCGGGGGGCGGTGCCGCCGTCGCGGCGGGGTTGGCTACGTTCCTCGCGTTCCACACTCTCTTCGGACTCGAAGGGGCGGCGCGGTACGCGTACGTGCCCGCGGCGTTCCTCTGCGGCGGGCTCGGCTGGGCCGGGACCGCCGCGATCCGGGGCCTGCGCGAGAGCGGGGCCGCGCGGTGGGTCGGCGGCGTCGCCGCCGCCGCGTCGGCGATGTTCGTGCTGACGTGGATCGCTGCGCTCGCCGACGGAAGCGACCGCGCGATGGTGCGGAGCGCCGCGGCCGCGGGACGCGGTTACCTGGATGAACTGGAAAAGGCGCTCTCGTCGGACCCCGTGCCGGAGCGCCTCGCCGTCGGTCCGTCGCCGGCGGCGGTCCGGTCCGGACGCCGCATGGTGCTCGTGCTCGCGCCGTACAGCGTGCGCGCGTGGTCGTCGCTGACCGGCCGCGGAGCGTGGCTCCGCGTCGTCAACCCCGACGACCCCGGCGAGCCTGCCAACGCAGGCCCGCCCGGTGCGCGCACGACGCTCGTGTACGGGAACGACGTGCTGCCCGCGGAGACGCCGGCCGTGTTCCGGACGTCGGCGGGCAGGTAGACCGTCAGGCGGCCGCGGAGGCGGGGCGGGCCGGCGGCAGGTACGACTTCGCCGCCGCGTCCACGCGCGCCAGGGCCGCGGGCGAGAGCGCGCCGAGCGTCGCGCGGAACTCGTCGTGGGTCATGCCGGAACCGAGGAAGGTCCAGCGGAGCGCCTGGTGCTGCTGCGCGAGGAGCGCCGCGCGGTCGGACTCGCGCACGCGGATGCCGGTCGAGCGCTCGAGGGCGTGGAGGTTCATCTCGGCCTGCATGCGGAACGCGCCGTCGAACGTCTCCACGATCGAGAGGTACTCCCGCACGTCGGAGAGGATGCGCGCCTCGGTGCGTCCGTCCGCGAGCGACCGCACCATGAGCGTGTCGAGGCGCGCGTGCTGCGCCTCCTCCATCCAGTGGTGCCGGAGGAGGCTCTCGAACAGGGGATCGATCCCCGCTTCGTCGCGCACGCTCTCGGTGTAGTGACGCTGCGTCATCCACTCGATGTGCAGGATCACGAGGGCGACCGCGAGCGAGTCGTGCGACAGCACGGCCTTCGCCACGTCCCCGGCGGGCCCGATCACCGCGCACTCCGACCCGAACCCCGCGCGGAACTCCTCGCGGAAGCGCTTGAAGAGGTGGATGTGCTTCGCCTCCTCGGCCGCGAACGCGAGGAACGCGCGGACGCGGTGGTCGTCGCCTGAGAGATGCGGGCGCACGTGGTCGATCACGAACGGCAGGATGAACTCCTCCACGAGTCCGAAGGTCGCGAGGTAGTCGTGGGCGCGGATCTGGTTCATGCGGAGCCGCTCCGCCGGGGCGAGTCCCGGCGCGTCCGCGGTCCGCGCGAGGGACTCCGGAAGGAACGGGCGGGTGAAGTCGAGGCGCCGCGCGCCTCCGATCAGGTCCTCGACGCGCCAGTCCACCTTCTCCGAGGCGGCGAGCACGGCGTCGTATGCATAGGTCTTCATGGTGGCCTCCGTGGTGCGTCCGCCGGGGCGGCGGCGCGTGTCCGCATGGAGGAACACGGGACCGCGGCGGACCCCGCAGCGGATCTCCCGTTGCGGGGCGGCGCGGCGCTCCGTGTTCCTCCTCTTGCGGGCGCGTCCCGCAGAAGGAGACAGGCACATGCAAGGCACGGTCGACGGACGCATCAACGGCATCGACGCGGAGGGCCTCCGCGCCGCCGCGGCGGAGATCGCGGCGGACCCCGCGAAGGGCGCGGTGGACTTCCGCGTCCGCACGGAGTGGCGCGGCGGCACGCGTACGGAGACGGTGGTGGACGGCTGCGCGATCGGCGGCGCGCAGGTCGCGCGGTCGTTCCGGTTCGCGTCCGACGAGCCGGCGGAACTGTTCGGCACCAACGGGGCGCCGAACCCGCAGGAACTCCTCATGGGCGCGCTCAACGCGTGCATGACGGTCGGCTGGGCGGCGGTCGCGGCGCTCCGTGGCATCCGCATCCACGAGCTCTCCATCGAGACCGAGGGCTCCCTCGATCTCCGCGGATTCCTCGGGATCGACCCGCAGGTGGCTCCGGGCTACGAGTCGATCCGCTACCGCGTGCGGGTGCGCGGCGACGCGCCGCAGTCGGTGTTCGAGGAGATCCACGAGGTGGTGAAGCGCACGTCGCCGAACTACTTCAACCTGTCCCGTCCGATCCTGCTCGAGGGCGCTCTCGTCGTCGTCTGACGAGGCCTCGGAGCGGAGGCAGCCCCGCCGCGGCGCACGCCGCCTCGACCTGACGGAAGAGGAGCGTGCGCCGGACGCCGTCGAGGCGGTCGGGGGGGATGCGGGCGAGCGCACCCGCCAGGATGCTCCGCGCCTCGGCGGCATCCTTCGCGTCGCCCGAGCCGCGCCAGATGTCGAGGCGCGATGTCACGCGCGTGGAGAGGGCGCCGCGGGCGCCCCACGCGTCGAGGGCTGCGCGCGCTCCGTCGGGATCGCCGCCAGGCAAGGCGGCGCGCGCCGCCTTCGCGGCCACCTGCGAGGCCGGGTTCCCCCCGCGCTCCGAGTCCGCCACGGCCTCGTCGGCCGCCG
>JAJVHW010000002.1 GCA_022072415.1 Planctomycetota bacterium | reverse complement strand
GCTCGCGCTCGCGCGGGCGGAGGCGTCGGCGCACGGGTGCGTGATCGCGCTGGTGGACGCCGACGGCGCACCCGTCGAGGCGGCCGCCGACGTTCCGGTCCTGCTCCGCGGCGTTCGCCCGGGCGCCGACAGCGCGCCCGTGACGACGCTCGGCGAGACGGTCGCGTGGGTCGTCGCCGCACCGGAGCGCGCGGGGGCCTCCGCGGCCGGGGTCGCGCGGCGCGCCGCGTCGCTCCTCGCCGAACTCGGCGACCGCGAGGGCGAGCTCAACGATTTCTCGCGGGAGCTTCTCGGCGCCTACGAGGAGCTGAACCTCTTCTACGACCTCGCCGACGGCCTCGCCGGCGCGGCCGACCCGGAGTCCGTGTGCCGCATGGCGCTCGGCCGGGCGATGCGCGTGATCCCGGCGTCGCGCGGATGGATCCTCCTCGCGGATCCGGCGACCTCGTCGCTGCGGCTCGCCGCGGGGGTGCGCGTGCCGGAGGGCGAGGCGATGCCGTCGCCGGGCGAGGGCGCGGCGGGCCGCTCGCTCTCGAGCCGCACGTGCGACGTCGTGGACGACGCGGCCGGCGTCGCGGCGACGGAGCTCCACGGGTGGGAGCGGAGCGCCGCGCGGAGCCTCCTCACCGTGCCGATGGTCCTCGGCGGGCGGGACGACCGCTTGCCGGTCGGGCTGCTCCAGTTCGCGGACCGCACCGACGGCGCGGCGTTCACGTCGTCGGACGTGAAGCTCGCCTCCGCGCTCGCGTCCCACGCCGCGATGCTCGTCGAGAACCAGCGGCTCGCCGGCTACGAGCGCGAGCTCCGGATCGCGCGGTCGATCCAGCAGAGCCTCCTCCCCGCGTCGCCTCCGCGGGTGGCGGGGCTCGACGTGGCGGGCGCCTGCAACCCCGCGTCGAACGTGGGCGGCGACTACTACGATCACGTCGTCTCCGCGACCGGCGCCGTGGGGCTGCTCGTCGCCGACGTCTCGGGCCACAACCTCGCCGCGGCGCTGCTCCAGACGGCGGCGCGGTCGGCGCTCCGCTCCGAGATCCTCGCGGGCGGGGCCCCGGGGCGTGTGCTCGAGCGGACCGGCCGCGCGCTCTACGACGACCTCACGCGCGCCGACCTCTTCCTCACCGCGTGGCATGCGGAGGTGGACGGCTCGACCGGCCGCGTCGCGTTCGCGGACGCGGGGCACAATCCCGCCCTGATCGTGCGCGCGTGCGGCGCCGCCGAGTGGATCTCGGCCGGAGGGCCGCCGCTGGGCGTCCTCCCCGATGCGGAGTTCCCCGAGGGCGAGGCCGTGCTCCGTCCGGGCGACGTCCTCGTCGCCTACACCGACGGGATCACGGAGGCCCGGCCGGCGGACGGCACGGAGGAGTTCGGCGAGGCGCGGCTCGCCGCCGTCGTCGTCGCCGCGCGTTCCGGCGAGGCCGCGTCGATCGTCTCTGCGGTGCTTGACGAGGCGTCCCGCTGGTGCGCCGGCGCGCCGCAGGCCGACGACCGCAGCCTGATCGTCGTGAAGCGGATCTGACCTGGACGCGAACCCCGCAGCGACGTCCGCGCCGAAGCTGCGTGTCAAGCTGAGAGCCGTCCGTTCCCGATAGGGGAGCGCGGCCCGTCGGCCGCGGATCGAGGCTCCATGGACGACGCACACCACGAACCTCCCCCTGCGCGCGGCGCCGCTCCGCGCGTGCTCGTCGCCGACGACGAGCCCTTCATCCTCCGCTCGCTCAGCTTCGTCCTCGAGCGTGCCGGATTCGAAGTGTCGCAGGCGACCAACGGCGACCAGGCGCTCGAGGTCCTCCGGGACCGGCGCCCGCAGGTCTGCATCCTCGACGTGATGATGCCGAAGCGGAGCGGGTACGAGGTGTGCCAGGTGGTGAAGGGCGATCCCGACCTCCGCGGCACGCACGTGATCCTGCTGACCGCCAAGGGGCAGGACTCCGCGCGCGCGCGCGGGATGGAGTCCGGCGCCGACGAGTACATGACGAAGCCCTTCAGCCCGTCGCGGATCGTCGAGCGGATCCGCGAGGTCCTCGGCGGGTCCCGGGCGCCGGAGGGGGAGCGCATCGTTTGATCCTGGCAGCCGACCTGTCCGCCGCGTCCGGCTACGCGCTCCTCACCGCGGGGCTCGGCGGGATCGCGCTCGTCGTGGCCATGGCGCCGCGCCGGAAGTCGGCTGCGACGCTGGCGATCTGGCTCGGCTTCACGAGCCTCGCCGGGAGCGGCGTCCTCCACGTGCTGGCGGCGCGGAGCGGCGACGGCGGGTGGGCGAACGGCCTCCTCCTCGCCGCCGGGGTGCTCCTCGCGACGTCCGCGACGCTGGCGGTCATCGAGTTCCGGAACCGCGAGCGGAACGAGATGAAGCTCGCCTCGGAGCTCGACGCCCAGCGGCGCGAGGTCGAGCGCCTGACCGGCGCCGCCGTGCGCCTCGAGGACGAACTCTCCGAGACGCGCCGCACGCTCCGGAAGGCCGACGAACGCTCGGGCACGGCGTCCGTCGCGGCGGAGGCCGCGGTGATGCGGCACAAGAAGAGCGCCGAAGCGTCGGCCGCGGCCGCGAAGCGCATGCGCGCCGTGATCGACTGCGCAGTCGACGGCGTGTTCCTCCTCGAGCGCGAGTCCCTCCGGATCGCGGACGCGAACCCGGCCGCGCTGGCGCTCTGCGGACGCGACCGGAAGGCCGCGGCGGAGCTCGGGTTCCTCGACCTGCTCGGCGGCGACGGCCCGAAGCTCGGCCGAACGGACCTCCTCCGGTGCGCGCGGGAGAAGCGCATCCTCGCGGCCTCGTTCGGCCGCCCGGACGGGTCCAGCGTGGCCGTGGAGATCACGGTGTCGGCCGTGGGCGAGGGAGACGACGCCCAGGTCCTCGCGGTCGTCCGCGACGCGTCGGAGCGCGCGGTCGCCGAGCGCGACTGGGAGCTCTCGCTCGGCGGGCTCCGGGAGAAGGTGCGGGCGGCGGAGGAGAAGTCGCGCGCCGCGGCGGAGCAGACCCGCGCGCTCGAGCTCGAGAACATCCGCATCACCGACCTGCAGGCGCGGAAGGACGAGTACATGGGGATGGTCTCCCATGAACTCCGCACGCCGCTCACGAGCATCCGCAGCTTCAGCGAGATCCTCCTGAAGCACGGCGACTCGGAGCCGGCCATCCGCCACGAGTTCCTCGGCATCATCAACAAGGAGAGCGAGCGGCTCACCCGGATGATCAACAACGTCCTCGACCTTGCGCGCATCGAGGCCGGCGCCACGCGGCTCAACATGACGGAGTTCGACGCGAGGACCGTCGCCACCGATGCGGCGGCGGCGCTGAAGGGCATGTCCGCGGAGCGCGAGGTCCGGATCGCCGTGGACGCGGGCGACGCGCCGCGTCTCCTGCGCGCGGACCGCGACCGGATCCAGCAGCTCGTGATGAATCTCGTCGGCAACGCGCTGAAGTTCAGCGAGCGCGGCGGGGAGGTCGTCCTCCGGATCGAGGACGGCGACGCGCAGGGCCGCGTCCGCTTCGCGGTCGAGGACCGCGGATGCGGGATCGCGCCCGAGGATCTCGGCCGGATCTTCGAGAAGTTCCAGCGCGTCGAGAACGGCTCCGCGAACCACGAGGGCACCGGGCTCGGACTCGCCATCTGCCGCGAGATCGTCACGCTCCACGGCGGACGGATCTGGGCGGAGAGCACGCCGGGGAAGGGCAGCACCTTCCGCGCGGAGCTCCCGGGACCCGACGAGGCGCGCCGGACGCCGGCCGTGAGGCCGGGCTTCCGCGCCGCCGAACCCGCCGCCCGCGGCGCCCGCCCCGTCCCGGCGCGCTGAGGCGAACTGCCGTCGCTTTGCTGACGGTCTGCAGACGCGCGGTCGTCGCGCGACCGTCGCGCTCCCGCCGCCCGCAAAGCTGTTCCCGGCCTCGTTCCGGTGGTCTACTCGCGGTTTCCCCCGCAGCCGGTCGGCGCGGAACGGAGACGAGCGATCATCGACGACGCAGGGATCGAAGACATGGGCACGGCCAGCACGGGCGGCGGAGCCGGAGCGGCGGGGCGCGGCAGCGCGCCGTCGTCGTCGGCCGGGCCCGCCCTGTCGGACGAGACGCGGGCCGACGCCGACCGGATCGCGAAGCCGGAGCGCCTCCTCAACCTGGTCGCGTTCCTGCTGTCGTCGCCCGGCGCGGTGCCGTTCTCGCAGATCAAGGGCCGCGTGGCTGGGTACGACGACTCCGCGTCGCCGGAGGCGCTCGAGAAGCGCTTCGACCGCGACAAGGCGGAGCTCCGATCGATCGGCGTCCCGATCGTCTACGAGCCGCTGGACGAGCACGGGCACGAGGGCTACCGCATCCCCCGCGAGCAGTACTTCCTGCCGGAGATCAAGCTTTCCGTCGAGGAGGCGGCGGCGCTCGCCGTGGTGCAGCGCTACGCGCAGGAGGCGACGGGGGACCCGCTCGCGCGGCCCCTCTCGTCGGCGGTGCGGAAGATCGTGGTGGACAGTCCGCTCACGGGCGCCGCCGCAGCGTCCGTCACCGAGCAGCACATGCTCGGCGTGCGGACCGACCGGTCGCGGAACCCCGACCTCGGGCCGAACCTCGAGGTGCTCACCGACGCCGTGCTCCGCCGCCGCCCGGTGCGTTTCCGCTACTACGCGATCGGGCGCGACGAGGAGCGGCAGCGCGAGGTCGAGCCGTACGGACTCGGCTGGAACGACGGCCACTGGTACCTCGTGGGCCGCGACCGCACGCGCGATGACATCCGGCACTTCCGCGTGGACCGGATCCGGGGACGCGCCCGCACCGCGTCGGGGACGTTCGCGGCGCCGGCCGACTTCGACGTCGCGAAGCACGTGGACCGCCCCGCGTTCTCGCTGCGCGCGGGGAAGGGCGGGGAGCGCGTGGACGTGGAGCTCCGTCCGGAGATCGCCTTCATGTTCCGCGACGGGCTCCGCGAGGGCTGGACGTTCACGGACCTGCCCGGCGGCGGCGCGATGCTCTCGTTCGACGCGAACGCGGGCGAGGACGCGATGGCCGCCGTGCTGCGGTTCGTCGCCCGCCAGTGCGACCGCGCGCGCGTCGTCGCGCCGCCGGAGCTCCGGAAGCGCGGCGGCGACCATCTGCGCGCGATGCTCGCGCGCTACCAGGGCCCGCCGACCGAGCTCTCGTCGCTCCGGAAGCCGCCCGCGAAGAAGGGGCGCCGGTCATGACCCGCGATCCCTACGAGGGGCTCCGCCACGCGCTCGCGCTGATCCCCATGATCCAGGCGCACCCGGGCCTCACGCTGGAGGAGCTCGCGGCGCGCACGGGGCTCTCCGAGAACGTGATCACGGACGAGGTCGCGCGGCTCGTGCTGATGTGCGGCGTGCCTCCGTACGCGCCCAACAACTACGTGTCGATCTGGGTCGAGCGCGGCCGCGTGTACGTGCGCTTCGCCGAGCAGTTCGAGCGGCCGGTGCGGCTCGTCCTGCACGAGGCGCTCGCGCTCCTCCTCGCGCTGAAGCCGCTCGCGGCCGGGGACCACCCGTTCTCGGAGGCCGTGCGCGGCCTCCGGAAGAAGGTGCTCCACGCACTGGGACCGGAGGCGCAGCGGCAGCTCGACCGCGCGGAGCGGACGCTCCGCGGGCCGGCCGCGCGCGAGGTCCGCCGCACCGGGAACCTGCGCGAGGCGCTCCGCCGCTGCCGGGAGCTCCGGATCGTCTACTGGTCCGCGCACCGCGCGGCGCTCACCGAGCGCGTGATCCGCCCCTATGCGATGGCGGAGCACGACGGCGAGTGGTACGTGATCGCGTGGGACAGCGAGCGGAAGGACGTCGTCAGCTTCCGCGTGGACCGGATCCGCGAGGCGGACCTACTCGACACCGAGTACGAGATCCCGCTCGACTTCGACGTGCGCCGCTGGAACCGCGACCGCGACTTCGCGCCGGCGCCGGGGAAGGTCGCCGCGAGGATCCGCTTCACCGGCGACGCCGTGCGCTGGGTGCGGGAGGAGCTCCCCGGGAAGGACGTGCTCCAGCAGGGCGACGGCTCGGTCGTCGCGTCGGTCCGCGTGGGCACGGAGGCGTGGTTCCTCTCGTGGCTCTTCCAGTTCGGCCCCGACGCGGAGGTGCTCGAGCCGGCGGACCTGCGCGAGCGCGTCGCCGCCTGCTGCCGCCGCATGCTCGAGTTCCACGAACAGCCGCTCCCCAAGTCGCGCACCTGATCCCTCCGGAGGAACCCATGTCAGTCCGCGGATCCCTGCGTCTCGAATCCCTCGGCGGCTACGCCTTCGCCGAGGTGGACCGCATCGTGGAGGATCTCCGCCGCCAGGGCGCCTCCGTGCTCGACTTCGGGGTGGGCGACCCGAAGGCGCCCACGCCGGAGATCGCGCGCGAGCGCGCGAAGCGGGCCCTCGACGAGCACGCGACGACCGGCTATCCGAGCTACATCGGGTCGCAGGGGTTCCGCGCCGCGTGCGCGGACTGGATCGGACGGCGCTTCGGCGTGAAGGTCGACCCCGCGAAGCACGTGTCGGCGACGATCGGGAGCAAGGAGGCGGTGTTCCACCTGCCGCTCGCGTTCGTCGATCCGGGCGACGTGGTCATCTCGCCGAACCCGGGCTATCCGCCGTACACGCGGGGGACGATGTTCGCGGGCGGGCGCAACTGGACGTATCCGCTCCGCGCGTCGCAGGGCTTCCTCCCCGACCTCGGCGCGATCCCCGCCGACGTGCTCCGCGAGACGCGGGTCCTCTGGATCTGCTCGCCGAACAGCCCGACCGGATCGGTGGCTCCCCTCGACTTCCTCCGCGACGCGGCGAAGTTCTGCCGGAAGCACGGCATCCTCCTCGCGTCGGACGAGGCGTACAGCGAGCTCTGGTTCGGCGACGAACCGCCGCACAGCGCCCTCGAGACGGGCCTCGAGAACGTGCTCTCCGTGTTTTCCATGAGCAAGCGCAGCAACATGACGGGCTGGCGCGTCGGCTTCGTCGCGGGGGACGAGGAGGCGGTCCGTCTCTTCCGGAAGCTGAAGACGAACATCGACTCGGGCACGCCGAACGCGCTGCAGGACGGGTCCGTCGCCGCGCTGTCCGACGAGACGCACGTGGCGGCGATGCGCCGCGAGTACCGCGCGAAGCGGGACCTCCTCTGCGGCGCGTTCCGGAAGCTCGGGCTCCCCGACTGCACTCCCGAGGCCACGATCTACGTGTGGCAGAAGGGGCCGGCCGGCATGTCGTCGGTGGAGTTCGCGAAGCGCCTGCTCGACCCGGCGGTCGCCGTCGTGACGACTCCCGGCACGTGGCTCTCCTCGCCCGACGGCGGAGAGGACCCCGGCGAGGGGTACGTCCGCCTCGCGCTCGTGCCGACGCCCGAGGAGTGCGCCGACGCCGCGCGGCGCCTCGCCGGCCTCCGCTTCTGAGGTCTCCGGCGCGGACCCGGTCCGTCTAAGATCGGCGGATGCACCGCTCCCGGATCCTCGCGCTCGCGTTCACCCTCTCCGCCGCCGCATGGGCGGCGCGTCCCGTCTCGGCGCAGGAGGACCCCGTCCGCGAGGCGGCGGCGCTGGTGAAGTCGGCGGAGCCGGCGATGGACCGGGGCTCCTGGGAGGACGCGGTCCGCGACCTCCGGAAGGCGCTCGCGGCCGATCCGAAGAACGACGACGCGGCGCTCCATCTTTCCCGCGCGCTCGAGCACTCGGGGAAGTCCCGCGACGCGATCGCGGCCCTTGCGGGGCGGGACGAGTCCCCGCGCATCCTGCTCCGCCGCTCGGAACTCCTCCTCCTCACCGGGGACCTCGACGGCGCGGAGAAGGCGGCGCGGGACGCCCTCGCGAAGGACGACGCGTCGCTACCCGCGCGGTACGCGCTCGGGATCGTGCTCGAGCAGCGCGGGCGGTTCGACGACGCGTCGGCGCTCTTCAAGGAGATGAACAAGCGCTGGGCCGACTCCGACGGCGAGGACGCCCCGGAGACGCTCGCGGTCGTCGGGCGCGCGCGGCTCGCGCTCTACCGGACGAGCGGCGAATACCGCTCGGACCTGAACGGCGTCCTCGACAAGTTCGAGCCGAGCATCCGCCTGAAGAAGCCGCCGGTCGAGGTGCTGGTGGACCTCGGCGACGTGTACCTCAGGAACTTCCAGCACGAGCGCGCGAAGGAGTGGTTCACCAAGGCGGCGGACCGCAACCCGCACTACGCCCCGGCGCTCTTCGGGAAGGCGCGGCAGCGGGCCTTCATCTTCGAGGACACGGAGGCGGCGAAGGAGGCCGAGCGGGCGCTCCGCGAGAACCCGGAGTTCGTCCCCGCGATGGTCTTCCTCGCGCAGATGCACCTCGGCGACTCGGAGTACGATCCGGCGGAGAAGCGGATCACGGCCGCGCTCACCGCGAACCCGGCGCACGCCGACGCGAGGGCGGCGCGCGCGGCGCTCCACTTCCTCCGCGGCGCGCAGGGGTCGTTCGAGGGCGAGGTGAAGTCGCTCCTCTCGCAGAACCCGAAGGCGTCCGTCGCCTACCGGTTCCTCGCGGAAGTGCTCGAGGAGCACCGCCGCTTCGCCGACGCCGCGGCGTTCGCGCGGAAGGCGACCGAGGTGAACCCCCGTGACTGGGACGCATGGTTCCTCCTCGGGCGGAATCTCCTCAACGTCGGCGACGAGGCCGAGGGCGAGAAGGCGCTGAAGGCGAGCGAGAAGGGCGATCCGTTCGAGAACCGCTACCGCTCGAACTTCCTCGAGCTCTTCCGCGCGACGGCTTCGTACCCGGTGCGCGAGAACGGGAAGTTCCGCGTGCGGATCGCGCCGTCCGAGGAGCGCGCGTACCTCCCTCTGATCCTCCCGGCCCTGGATCGGTCACTGGCGGAGCTCGAGGCGAAGTGGGGGATGCCCCTCGACGGGCAGGTCCACGTGTCGATCTTCGAGCGCCAGGAGGACTTCGCCGCGCGGACGATCGGTCTGCCCGGGTTCCCGGCGCTCGGCGCGTGCTTCGGCCGCGTGGTCACGCTCGACAGCCCCCGCGCGCTCCCGGCCGGCGCCTTCGGCTGGCGCGGGACGATGCACCACGAGCTCGCCCACGTCATCACGCTGGAACTCTCCCGCGGCCGCGTGCCGCGATGGCTCACGGAGGGCGCGTCGGTCTACGAGGAGCGGAAGGCGTCGCCGCAGTGGTTCCGCGAGATGGAGCGCGAGCTCGTGGACGCGATCGCGTCCGACGAGGTCCTCACCCTCGCCAACGTGAACCAGGCGTTCCGCGGACGGCGCGTGATGTACGCCTACTACCAGGGCGGCCTCATGTGCGAGTGGATCGAGCGCGAGTTCGGGTTCCCGAAGCTGCGGGAGCTCGTGCGCGCGTTCGCCGACGAGCTCGACACTCCGGCCGCGGTGAAGAAGGCCCTCGGCATCGAGCCGGAGGAGTTCGACCGCCGCTTCCTCGGGTTCGCGAAGGAGTACGTGAAGGACGTGAAGGTGCTGCCGCGCCCGTCGCAGGAGAGCGTCGCGCGGCTCCGCTCGAGGCTCCGGAAGGACGGCGCGGACGCCGACGGGTGGTTCACGCTGGCCCTCGGGCAGCTCTCGGCGGGGGACGCGGAGGGCGCCCTCCAGTCCGTCGCGAAGCTCGTCGAGCGGAAGAAGGACGACCCGCGCGCGCTGGTGATCCGGTCCGTCGTCGCGCAGCGGCAGGCGCGTCCCGACCAGGCGCGGAAGTTCGCCGAGGACGCGCTCGCCGCCGGGATCGACGTGTTCGACCTCCGCATGGCCCTCGCGTCGTTCGCCCGCGAGGCGAAGGACTTCGCCGCGGCGAAGGCGCACCTTGCGCGGGCGATCGAGCTCTACCCGCAGGTCACCGGCCCGGGCTCTCCGCGGATCCAGCTCGCGGGGATGCTCCTCGGCGAGGGGGAGTCGAACCTCGACGCCGCGATGAAGCTCCTCCAGGACCACTGCGCCGTGGCCGAGGACGACTTCGCCACGCGCCAGCGCCTCGCGAAGCACTACGAGACGACCGGGTGCGCGGACGACGAACTCCGGACGCTCCTCGAGATGCGCGACGTGGTGCCGCTGCCGAACGGGCGGAACTGGCCGCGGGAGCAGTGCGCGTCGCTCCACGAGCGTCTCGCCCGCATCCAGCTCGGCCGGAAGGCGTTCGCGGAGGCCGAGGTGTCCGCCCTGATGGCGTTCGAGGCGTCGTTCATGGACCTCGGGCGGCAGGGGGAGCCCCCCCTCGTCGACCGCCGACGCGCGGAACTGCTCGCGCTCCGGGGGACGGCCCTCGACCTCCTCGGACGGAAGGACGAGGCCCGAAAGGCGGCCGAGGAAGCCCTCCGGCTGGACCCGGAGTCCGAGGACGCCCGGGACCTCCTCGACCGCCTGTCCCGCTGACGGGACGCAGGGGAGGCCGCGAGGGGGCGGAATCCGCGTCCGGCGCACGAGTTTTCCCCACGCGGGGGCGGGCCGGCCGGACGGAACGGCTCGTCGATGGTTTCAAGCGGATTCCGAGGGATTCTCATGAAGGCGGGGCGAGGCTTCGCGCCTGCCGTCGGAAGTGGCTTTCTGATACCCACTTGCGCGCGCCGATCAATTCGGACGCAGATCCCGGACACGGCGGATTTCGCGCCCGGAACCGCGCCGTTGCAGGCGGGCGCAGGGTTCTCCACAGCCCCTCCACACGCCGCGACCGCCATGGAAGCAAGGTAACCTCTGCGTTCCATCGATTCGCGCCCGGAGCGAGCCTGTCCGGCCTCCTTCCGCGACCCGCGGGGGACCCTCCGCGCCGACCCCGGGTGGCGGTACCCTCTCCGCATGCCGAAGCCGCGGATCGCAGGTGCGTTCATCGTTCTCGAGGGCGCCGACGGGTCGGGGAAGTCCACCCAGGCGCGGCGGCTCGCCGCGCTGCTCGCGTCGAAGGGGCGCAAGGTGCTCCACCTCCGCGACCCCGGGAGCACGCCGCTCGCCGAGGCGGTCCGGTCGATCCTCCTCGACACCGCGCACGGCCCCGTGGACCCGGCGGCCGAGGCCTGCCTCTACTTCGCCGCGCGCGCGCAGCTCGCGGCCGAGGTGATCGCCCCGGCGCTCGCCGAGGGGACCGTGGTCGTCTGCGAGCGATGGACGCTCTCGACCGAGGTCTACCAGGGCGCGGCCGGCGGGTTCGGCGCTGCGCGCATCCGGTCGCTCGAACGGCTCGTCGTGCCGACCCCGCGGCCCGACCGGGTGTTCGTCCTCGACGTGCCGGAGGGCGGCGGGATCGGCCGGATCGAGCGGCCGCTCGACCGCATGGAGTCGAAGGGCGCCGGGTTCCACGGCGAGGTGGCGAAGGCCTACCGGAGGCTCTGCCGCGGACGCCGCGGACACCGCCTCGTCCCCGCGGGCAGCGAGGACATGGTCTCCGCGCGGATCGCGAAGCTCGCGCTCGCCGCCACCGGAGACGCCTGACGCCGTGACCCGTCCGCTCGGACAGGACGCCGCCCTCCGCGCGTTCGACGCCGCGATCGCGACGGGCCGCATCGCCGGGGCGTACCTCCTCCACGGCCCGCCGGGCACCGGCCGCATGCTCGGCGCGCGGTCCTTCGCCGCAGCCCTGCTCTGCACGTCGCGCCGGGGATCGTCGCCCTGCGGGACGTGCCGCGCGTGCCGCGACGACGCGCAGGGCCGCCACCCTGACCTCCTCGTCGTGCAGGCGGACCGCGGGCCGAGGTTCGACGACGACGCCGACGCGGACCGCGCGCAGATCGCGTCGTTCACGGCGTCGGCGCGGGCCGCGGAGAAGCCCCAGCCGCGGAAGACGATCCCGGTGCGCACGCTCCGGAAGCTCGTGGATCTGACCGCGCTCGCGCCCTCGGGCGGCGGGTGGAAGGTCGTGATCCTCGACGCGTTCGACGAGGTCGAGGACGAGGGCGCCGCGCTGCTCCTGAAGACGCTCGAGGAGGCGCCGCGGCAGACGACGTTCCTGATCCTCGCGCGGGGCACCGAGGCGGTCCCCGACACGATCCTCTCCCGCTGCCAGCGCGTTCGGTTCCGCCCCCTTGCGCCGGACATGGTCCGCCGGATCGTCCGGAGCGCCGGAGGCGCGGCCGCGCAGGCGGTCCCGGCGGCGGCGCTCGACCGCCTCGTCGCGCTCGGCCAGGGCTCGGCGGGGCGCACGCTCCGCGCGATCGAGTGGGACGTGCACGGCGGGGCGATCCCGCCGGCGGACCGCATGCTCGCCGGCGACGCGCTCGCCGTGGACGGTCTCGTGGACTGGGTCCGCGCCGCCGGGCGCGACCTCGACGCGCAGCGGGAGCGGACGCGCGAGGCTCTGGCGCTCCTCCTCCACGGTCTCCGCGGCGACGCGGCGACGGCGAGCGGCGAGGCGCGCATCGCCGCGATCCGCCACGCGCTGGAGAGCGTCGAGTCGAACGTCTCCCCGGAACTCGCGCTGCGCGCGCTCGGCGTCCGCTGGGGCGCCGCCGGGGCGCGGGACACCGCCAGCCGCCCGGGCGCCGCAGTCCGGCGCTGACTTTTTGGCAGGGTCAGGCTCGATCCGCGGATTGCCCCCTCGAACCCCCTCAAGACCCCGGCGGCCGCGGTCGATTCACCCCTTTGCCCCGACGGACGAACCCGTCCCGGAACCGCTCCCCTGTGCGGCCGCCGGCGAGGGCAGGAGGACCGGAATGTCCGAGAAGCTCGAGCGCTCGATCGAGGAACTGGCGCGTACGGACCGGCGCTTTCCGCCCGGCGCGTACATGCTCGTGTTCGAAGGGCTCGAGGTCGCCCTCGGGCGCCTCGCGCACCGCCGCCACGTGGCGCCGCCGGAACTGCTCGCGGGCATCCGCGACGCCGCGGTCACGCAGTGGGGCTTCCTCGCGCGGACCGTCCTCGACCAGTGGAACATCCGCTCGACCGGCGACCTCGGCGACGTCGTCTTCAACCTGATCCAGCGCGGGCTCCTCGTGGCCGGCGACGAGGACCACCGCGGGCAGTTCGAGAACGTCTTCGACTTCGAGCAGGCCTTCGACGGGCGCTTCCTCGAGGAGATCACGCGGCACCCGCCGCGGCTCGCCGCGCAGCGCGCGTGAACCGGCCTCTCCCGAATAGGTTGCGGCGGCGCGCCGCCCGTCCGCGACATTGCCTGCGATGAACCTCCGCTGGCGGACGCTCTTCCTGCTCGCCGTCGTGGCGGCCGTCCTCTGGGTCGGCTACCTCGCGCGGGCGGTCGTCACGCCGCTGGTCGGCGCGGTGCTCCTCGCGTACGTGCTCGACCCCGTCGTCCGGCGGATGCAGCGCCTCGGGCTCTCGCGGAACGCGGCGAGCGCGGCCCTCGTGGCGGCCGTCCTCCTCCTCGTGCTCGGCTCGGCCGGATGGGGCGGCGCGCGCGTCGTGACGGAGACGCAGCGCTTCTACTCCGACGTGGTCGGCGAGCCGGCCACGGAGCGGTCCGGCGCCGATGCGCTGGCGGAACTCGGCATGCAGGCGGGGGACGAGGCGAAGCTCGTCCCGGGCACGTGGCACGGCCGGGCGATCCGCTACGTGGACGTGGACGGCGACGGGAAGTTCCGGCCGGGGCTCGCGCGCGTCGCGCGGGCGAAGGTCGAGGACGCGCTCGCCGCGAGCCCGTGGACGTCGAAGCTCGCGGAGCAGCTCGGCGAGGCGTCCGGCGTCGGGACGCAGCTCGCGTCGTCGGCGGGGCAGTGGGTGACGTCGGCCGTCGAGCAGGGCCGGGCGGCCGGCTCCGCGTTCCTCTCCGTGCTGACGCTGCTCTTCCTCTTCCCGATCTACCTCTACTACTCTCTCGCGAGGCTCCCCGCGCTCTTCGACGTGACGATCGCGCACCTGCCGCACGCGCAGCGCGCCCGGGTCGTCGAGATCCTCGGGAAGATCCACGCCACGCTGGCCGCGTTCTTCCGCGGGCGGCTGATCCTGCTCGTCCTCCGCCTCGTTTTCCTGCTGATCGCGTACATCGGGTTCGGGACGCCGTTCGCGCTCGTGTGCGCGGTGTTCGGCGCGCTCACGTCGCTGGTGCCGGTGGTCGGCTCCGTCGCGTCGATCTCGATGGCGCTCGCGATGCAGGCCGCCGCGGGGTCCGGCGCGGGGACGCTCCTCCTCCTCTTCGGAGTGCTCGCCGCGTTCGAGGCGGTCGAGCAGTACGTGCTCACGCCGGTGTTCGTCGGGCGGAGCGTGGGGCTGCACCCGCTCACGATCCTCGTCGCCACGTTCATCGCGGGCGACCTCCTCGGCCTCTTCGGGATGCTCGTCGCGATCCCGCTCGCCGCGGTCCTGAAGATCCTCGCGCAGGAGTTCGTGCTGCCCGAGATTCGGCGTCACGCCGGGATCGCGCCGTCGGCGGAGTCCGCGCCGTCCGTCGCGGGCGCGCCCGGCACGTCCGCGGAGAACCTGTCGGACACGACCGGAAACGACGGGACTCCGCCCACCGCATGATCACCAGCCGCCTTCTCCTGTCGCTCGACGGGATCCGCCACGCCATGACCGACCGCGCGTTCGGGCCCGTCGGGCCCCGGGGCGCGCCGGGGGTGGCCGAGGCGAGGTCGCGCCTCGCCGCCGAGGTCGCGGGCGACGGCGCGTCGCTCGTCGTCCCCGAGCAGGTCCACTCCGACGCGGTCCGCGTCGTGACGGCCGCCGACCGCGGCCGCGGACACGCGCCGGGCATCGGCGCGATCGCGGCGACCGACGCGCTCGTCACGAAGGCGCCGCGCCTCGCGCTGCTCGTCCAGGGCGCGGACTGCCCGCTCGTGGCCCTCGCCGACCCGGACGCGCGCATCGTCGGGGTCGTCCACTCCGGATGGCGCGGGACCGCGGCGCGCATCGCGGCGAATGCGGTGCGCACGGCCGTGGAGCAGGGCGCGTCCGCGCCGGCGATCCGCGCGGCCGTGTTCCCCGGACTCGGCCCCTGCTGCTTCGAGATCGGGCCGGAAGTCGTCTCCGCGATGACGCGCCCGTTCGGGAGCCGCGTCGCCCGATGGCTCCGCCGCGGGCAGTTCGACCGGAGCCGGTTCGACCTCGCCGGGGCGATCCGCTACACGCTGGTGGACGCGGGCGTCCGGCCCGAGCACGTGGACGTGATCCCCGGCTGCACGATGTGCGGCGGGAACCTCTGGTCCCACCGCGGGAGCGGCGGGTCTCCGGAGCGGCACGGACTCGCGGTCGCGCTGGCGTAGCCGCCGGGCCCGTCCGCGGAGCCGCCTGGATCAGTCGCCCTGGTTCCGCGCCGGGCGGGCCTTCGCGAGCTCCTCCCTGCCGTAGGTCGGAGGCACCGCGAACTCGCGGGCGGCGATCCCGGCGTACTCGGGCACGGAGCGCAGGGTCGAGAGGTCGCCCCGGTCCATGAGCACGCGGAGCGCGCGCTGGAGCTGCACGTCGATCGGCCAGTCGCCGACGATCTGGCGGCCCGACTCGTCGCTCACCTTGTCGCGGAGCTTCGCGTGGAGCCACTGCCAGAGGTCCTCGCGGTCGAGCTTCGTCTGGAGGGACTTCGCCCACGCGTCGAAGCCGGGGATCCGCGACGGATCCCGCTCGCCGCCGAGGACCGCCGCCTCGAACGCCGCGCGGTTCGCGTGGAACCAGGGGTCCGCGCCCTCCGCAGGTTCGCCCGCGCCGAACGTGCCGTCGGTCGAGGCGAGGAAGCGGTCGAACGCCCGCGCCTTCTCGAGCTTCGCCATCTCCTCGATGCGCCAGCCCTCCGATTCCTCGGCCGCGACGGGCACGTCCGGCTCGACGCCGCCGAGCCACACGCGGCGGTTCGAGACGATCATCTCCTTCCGCGACGGGTTGAACTCGAACGACCCGGGGCGGCGCCCGACGTAGTACCGCGCGATGGTGATCTTCAGGCTCGGCGCGTCGAACCGGCCGTTCTCGTTCCGGTCCGTGAACGTCTCGGCGGCGTCCCACTTCCCGTTCCGGTTCGCGTCGTCCCAGCGCTCGCCCGCGTCGTACCGCTTGTTTCCGTTCGCGTCCTCGTAGTACTCCTCGTCGTTCCACGCGCCGAACGGCGCGATCCTGTCCTCGAACGGCTCGGCGAACGGCTGCGTGTAGAGCGTGAACGGGTACTGGACGCTGCCCTTCCCGAAGGTGCGCGTGCCCACGATCACGGCGCGCCCGTGGACCTTCAGCGCGCCGGAGAGGATCTCGCTCGCGCTCGCGCTGAACTCGTTGACGAGCACGGTCAGCGGCACCGCGCGGCTCCACTCCGTGCTCATGCCCTGCGTCACGTAGACGTCGTTCCGCGCCGCGTCGGTGCGGCCCTTCGTCTCGACGACGAGGCTGCCGCGGGGGAGGAGCATGTCGCCCATCGCCTGCGCGACGTTCAGGTATCCGCCCGTGTTGGCGCGGAGGTCGATCACGAGGGCCTTCGCGCCGGCCTTCTCGAACGCGCCGAGCGCGGCGCGGAACTCCTGCGCCGTGTTCTTCGCGAAGTTGTCCACGAGCAGGTAGCCGACGCCGCCGGGCAGCGTGGACGACCAGCACGTGTCCACCTTGATCTGCCTGCGCTCGAGCGTCAGTTCCTGCGGCTCGCGCCATCCCGGCTTCGCCACGAGGAGCTTCACCGACGTGCCGACGGGCCCGCGGAGCCGCTTCACGATGTCGTCCACCGTGTGCCCGCCGGTGTCCCAGTCGTCGATCCGGAGGATCCGCGTGCCGGTCTTCAGCCCCGCGTTCCACGCGGGCCCCTTGAACATCGGGCGCGACACGGAGAACACTCCGTCGCGGTCGAAGTTCACGTACGCGCCGATGCCGCCGTACTCCTTCGTCAGGTTGTCGTTCCAGTCCTCGCGCTCCTCGACGGACTGGTAGGTCGTGTACGGGTCGCCGACGGCGCCGACGAGCCCGTGCGCGGCGCCTTCCCAGAGCTTCAGGTCCACCGCGTCCTCGGGCGCGACGTAGTTCGCGCGGACGACGCGGACGATCTCGTCGAGGAGCGCCTGGACCCCCGTCTTCGGGGTCCCCGCGCCGTTCGCGGGCGCCGCGGGCGCCGTCGGCGGGGCGATCGGCGGCACGCGCTGCCACTCGGCCTTCTCGAGGAGCGCCCGCGCGAGGCGGCCGCGGGGCGTCGGCTCGTGGCGGATCCGGTGCAGGACCGCGGTGACCTCCGGCGACGAGTCGCCCGTCTCCGCGAGCGCGAGGGCGCCCTCGACCTGCAGGTCGAGCGCGTCGCTCCGCACGAGGTCGCGCAGCACCTTCTTCGCGTCCACGTCCTTCGCGACGGCCCAGAGCGACGAGGCCGCCGCGGCGCGGAGCCGCGGGTCGAGCGCGCCGTCGAGGATCTGCCGGATGGCGTCCTCGTAGTCGTCCGACGTCTGCCCGAGGAGGCGCACGGCCTCGATGCGGGATTCGACGGGCGCGGCGTCGTCGCGCGCGGTGCGGAGGAGCGTGTCCGCGGCGCGGGAGCGCTCGGCGAGCTGGAGGAGCACGCGGCCGATGGCCACGCGGCCGACCGGCGTGGCGTCCTCGGCCGCCGCGGCCTCCGTGGCGAACGGCGCGGCCTTGGCTCCGTACCCCGCGAGGCGCACCGCGTCGTCCCACGCGTGGGACGCGTCGGACGCCGTCGCCACCGACTGGGCGAGGCCGCGGATCTCCTCGTCCGAACCGTCGGCCGGGGCGCCGTCCTGCGCCGCGGCGGGGGGGGCGAATCCGAGGGGGCCCGACGCGGCGAGGGGCAGCAGCGGGGCCACGGCGAGGACGAGGGCGCGCGCGGGACGGAGGTTCATGGGGACTCCTTGGGGAGGCCGCCCCGCCGCCCGGACTTCCGGGTCGGAAGGGGGGCCGCGGGGCCGGCCTGAGTCGATCCGAACCCCGCCGCGGATCCTCGGGGAAACCCGCGGTGACGTTGGGGGGGTGTCGTGCGTCTCCTCATGGCCGGATCGATCCCGGCGCGGCCGCTCGGAGCGGGCGCACCGGACGACTGCCCGATGCGACCGCGCCGCGGCGGCGCGCCGGGCCGGGATCCTCAGACGTACCGAACCCTGCCGGGAGCCCGGCGAAGGCGGAACATGTTCGCTCGATGCCACTCGGCCAGCCTCCGCGGGATCGACGGCGAGGCCACCGAGGTCGAAGTCCACGTGAACCCGAGCGGCCAGCCGGTGCTCGATCTGGTCGGCCTCGCCGACACGGCGGCCAAGGAGGCCCGCGAGCGCGTGCGCGCCGCCCTCGTGCAGAGCGGGTTCTCGTTCCCGAAGGGACGGGTGCTCGTGAACCTCGCCCCGGCCGGGACGCCGAAGCACGGCACCGCGCACGACCTGCCGATCGCGCTCGGCATCCTCGCGGCGGGGGGCGCGATCCCCGTGTCCGACGTCCGCGACCTCCTGACGTTCGGCGAACTCTCGCTGGACGGGCGCGTGCGTCCCGTGCGCGGGTCGCTGCTCCTCGCGTCGGTGGCGCGGCGGCGCGCCGTGTCGCGGCTGGTGGTCCCTCTCGCCAACGGACGCGAGGCGGCGATGGCCGACGCCGCTCCGGTCTTCGGCGTCTCCACGCTCGCCGAAGCCGTCCGATTCGTCACGGGCGCGATCCGCCTCGACCCGGTCCCTCCGCCGGGGGAGGAGCCGCGGGACGGCTCGGTCCGGTCCGACCGTCGCGACAGCGCCGATGCGCGCGACTTCGCCGAAGTGCGCGGGCAGGAGGCGGTGAAGCGCGCGCTGGTGATCGCCGCCTCCGGCGCGCACAACGTGCTCCTCGTCGGCCCGCCCGGCGCGGGGAAGACGCTCCTCGCCGAGAGGTTCACGGACATCCTGCCGCCCCTCACGCCGGAGGAGAGCCTCGAGGTCGCGCGGATCCGCAGCGCTGCGGCGCTGCCCGTGGACGGGCTCCCGCGCGTGCGGCCGCTCCGCGCGCCGGGCTGTTCGGCGAGCCTCGCGGGCATCACCGGCGGCGGCAATCCGCCGCGCCCCGGCGAGGCGTCGCTCGCGCACCGCGGCGTGCTGTTCCTCGACGAACTCCCGCAGTTCCGCCCGGAAGTGATCGAGGCGCTCCGCCAGCCCCTCGAGAGCGGCGTCGTCACCGTGTCGCGGGCGTCGTTCCACGAGACGTTCCCGTGCCGGTTCCTCCTCGTCGCCGCGATGAACCCGTGCCCGTGCGGGTTCGGCGGCGGTCCGAGGTGCACCTGCACGCCGCAGCAGGTCACGCGCTACGCCGCGAGGGTCTCCGGGCCGGTGCTCGACCGGATCGACCTCCGCATCACGGTGCCGGCGGTGCCGTACGATGCGCTCCGCGACGCGAAGCCCGGGCGGGACTCGGCGTCGATGCGCGAGGACGTCCTGCGTGCCCGCGCCGCGCAGTTCGTACGCTTCGCCGGCGCGCCCCGCGTCAACGCCTCGCTCACGCCCGCGGAGGTCCGCCGGCACGCCGCGCTCGACGCCGCCGGGGAGGAGGTGATGATGCGCGCCGCATCGTCGGGCCGCCTCTCGGCGCGGGGCATCGGCCGCGTGCAGCGCGTCGCGCGGACCATCGCCGATCTCGCCGGCGCGCAGGCGGTCGGGCGGGACCACGTCCTCGAGGCGCTCCGGTGGCGCGCGTGAATCCCCGTCGCGCGGCGGTCAGAAGTGGTCGTCGCGCAGCACCTCGACGTCCGAGACGAGCACGATCCCGGCGTGCCGCGCGAGGATGCGCTGCGACGCCTCCACGACCCGCGCCGCGACCGCCTCCGACGCCACGATGACGATCATCACGTTCCGGAAGGCGCCGCTCACGTGCGCCTCGTCGCGGAGTCCGCGGCGGCCCTTGCCCGCCACGTCGCGGATCATCGTGTGACCGGTGGCGCCCGCCTCCTCGGCCGCGCGGAGGAGGCGGTCGGCGACCGCGGCCTCGACGATCAGTTCGATCCGCTTCTTCCTGTGCATGTCAGCCCCCGACGACCGCGCGCGCCGCGGTCAGGTAGAGCGGGATCCCCGCGAGCAGGTTGAACGGGAAAGTGACGCCCAGCGACACGGTGAGGTAGAGCGACGGGTTCGCCTCCGGGAGCGCGACGCGCATCGCCGCGGGCATCACGATGTAGGACGCGCTCGCCGCGAGCACGGCGAGAAGCGTCGCTCCGCCGACGGAGAGTCCGAGCAGGACCGCGCATCCGAGGCCGGCGGACGCTCCGACCAGGGGCATGACGAGCCCGAACGCCGCAAGCCCCGGTCCGACCGCGCGGAAGTCTCCGAGGCGCCGCGCGGCGAGGACACCCATGTCGAGCAGGAAGAACGCAAGGACGCCCTTGAACGGCGTCGTGACCACGGGCGCCATCGTGTCCAGGCCCTTCGCGCCGGTCGCCCAGCCGATCGCGAAGCTCCCGAGCAGGAGCACGACGCTCCCCGAGAGCAGGACTTCCCGGAGCGTCTCCCGGGGAAGGAGGGCGCCTTCGGCGGAGCCGCGACCGTCGCCCCGGCGTGCGAGGAGGAGGCCGGAGACGATGGCCGGGGTCTCCATCACCGCCATCGTGGCGACGAGGTGGCCTTCGTGGGGGACGCCGAGCTGCGCGAGGAACGCGGTCGCGGCGACGAACGTGACGACGCTGACCGATCCGTAGTGCGCCGCGACGGCGGCGGCATCCACGCGGCCGAGCCGCGTCGTCCCGCGGAGGATCGCGAACGCGGCCACCGGCAGGCCGAAGCTCAGCGCAGCCGCGGCGCCGAGCGTCGCGGCGACGGACGCGCCTCCTGGACCCGCGGCCAGTTCGGCGCCCCCCTTGAACCCGATCGCCAGCATCAGGTAGAGCGAGATCCCCTTGCTGACGGCCTCGGGGACGTGGAGGTCGGACTTCAGCCGGCCGGCGAGGAGTCCGAGTCCGAAGAACAGCACCATCGGCGAGAGCAGGTTCTCGGCCGACAGGCGCAGGAGCTCGGTCAAGCCGGGGCGCCCTCGCTGCGGACGGCCGCGCCCGCGAGGAGCGCCGCCTCGATGCGTTCCGCGGCGCGGACGGCGTCCTCGGGGTCGCGGCGGAGCACGGTGACGTGCCCCATCTTCCGCCCCGGCTCCGCGCGGCGCTTCCCGTAGAGATGGATGCGGGCGCCGGGCTCCGCGAGCGCCGCGTCGAAGTCCGGGTGCCCGCCGGACCAGAGGTCGCCGTAGAGATTGAGCATCGCCGCGGGGAAGAGGATCTCCGGCCGCCCGAGCGGCCACCCGGCCACGGCGCGGACGTGCTGCTCGAACTGCGACACGGTGGCGCCTCCGAGCGTCCAGTGGCCGCTGTTGTGGACCCGCGGCGCGATCTCGTTGACGAGCAGGCTCCCTCCGGACGTGACGAAGAACTCCACCGCGAGGACGCCGGCGTAGTCCAGCGCCTCCGCGATCTCCTCGGCAGCGATGGCGGCGGCCCCTGTCGTCGCGGCCCCGGTCGCCGCCGGACCGGTGCGCGCCGGGACCCGGCTCAAGCGGAGCGCGTGGTTGCGGTGCTCGTTCTCCGCGAGGGGATAGGGGACGCACATCCCCTCCGCGCTCCGGGTCATCACGAGCGACACCTCCCGCTCGAAGCGCACGAACTCCTCGGCGATGCACGGCACGCGCCCCAGCGCGCGCCACGCGTCCGCGAGGCCGGCCGCGGAGTTCGCGACCGCCTGCGACCGGCCGTCGTATCCGCCGCGCCGCGCCTTCAGCACCGCGGGGAACTGGAGCCCATCCGCGGCCGCGCGGAGCGTCGCGTCGTCGTGCACCGGGACGAATCGCGGCTGGGCGATCCCGAGCCTCCCGACGAGCCGCCGCTGCTCGAGCCGGTCCTGGATCTGCGCGAGGGCCGACGGCGACGGCGACGTGCGGCAGACGCGCGCGGCGGCGGCCATCGCCTCCGGCGGCACGTGCTCCGTGTCGATCGTCACCGCGTCGCACGACGACGCCAGCCGCTCGACGGCGGAGGCGTCGCCGAGCGCGGCGCGCGCGAACCGGTCCGCGCAGCGCGCCGCGGGTGCGTCGGCGTCCGGGTCGATCACCGCCGTCCGCAGGCCGAGGCGTCTCGCCTCGGAGCACATCATGGCGGCGAGCTGCCCGCCGCCGAGGAAGCCGATCGTGGAGCCGGGAGGAAGGGGAGGGTGCGCGGGGCGGATCATGCGAGTTCGGCGTCCGCGAGGACGCGCTCGGTCTGCGCGGCGCGGAAGGCGCGCAGCCGTTCGCGCACGAGCGGATCGCCGAGGGCGAGGATCTGGACTGCGAGGAGGCCGGCGTTTGCGGCACCGGCCTCCCCGACGGAAAGCGTCCCGACCGGGATGCCGCGCGGCATCTGCACGATCGAGAGCAGAGAGTCGATTCCGGAGAGGGCCGAGGATCGGACCGGCACGCCGAGGACGGGGAGCGTCGTCATCGACGCGAGCATGCCGGGGAGGTGCGCCGCGCCGCCTGCGCCGGCGATGAGGACGCGGAACCCCTCGTCCTCGGCGCGCCGGGCGAACTCCGCGAGCCGGTCCGGCGTGCGGTGGGCGGAGACGACCCGCGCCACGGAAGGGACGCCGAGCTCGTCGAGCGCCGCCTTCGCGTGGCGGAGCGTCTCCCAGTCCGACCGGGAGCCGCACAGGATGGCGACGGGGGGGCTCGGGCTCGCGGGCCGGGTCACGTCCGGGTCCTCTCTGCGGCGGGCTCCGCCGCGCCGGAAACGTAGCCGCGCGTGGAGCTCACCAAAAGATGGATAAACCGCATCGACGATGCGGAAAACCCGCATCGTGCGGCCGTGGCGTGGGACTCAGGTCACAGCGACGCGACCGGCGCCGGTTCCCGGAGACCTGTGTCACACGCGCCCGCGCCGCGTCCGCGGGATGCTGCCGCCGCGCCGCACGGGACGTGTGCGCAGGCACAGGACGTCGGCGCAGGCACCGGGAGGCATCGGAACATGAGCCATGGATCGAGGTCGGGGCTGCGGCAGGGCGCCGCGGCGGTTCTCGCGGTCGCGGCGGCGTCCGCGCCGGCGTTCGCCGACGGCACGTCGGCCGGCGGAGCGGAGGACGCGCGGCGCACGATGCTGCCGCGCGCGCTCGGCGAGGCGGCCGCGGCGGTGACGTCGGTCCTCCCGCACGATCCGGCCGCGTCCGGCGGCGCGGGCGGGATGCCCGGCTGGGAGTACCAGCGTCCCGAGGGAGGCGGACTCCGCGAGTGGTTCGGGAAGGAGCGCCGCGCGCCGGACGCGTTCGACCACATGGCGCGGCCCGTCACCAACATCCAGTTCCACCACCCGTTCATCTGGAACGAGCTGCGTCCGCTGTTCGTGAACCACTGGTTCCCGGAGGAGTCGGCGCTCGGCGGAGGCACGCTGCGCGCGTACGCGTTCCAGATCTTCGCGAAGCTCTCCGACGAGTGGCAGTTCACGGCCTACAAGGACGGCTACGTCGATCTCGACCCCGACGCGACGGTCGGCGACGACAAGGGCTTCGCGGACTTCGCGGTGGGGTTCAAGTGGAAGGCGTGGGAGGACGCGAGCGCCCCGGCGATCTTCTCCCTCGGGCTCGGCTACGAGCTGACCACGGGCGACGAGGAGGTGCTCGAGGGGAAGGGCGACCTGTTCGACCTCTACGGCTCGTACGCCCGGGACCTGGGCCCCGCGAACTTCATCGGCACGGCCGGGTTCATCCTGCCGACGGACTCCGACGACGCGGTCCGCGTCCTCCACTGGCACATGCACCTCGACATCCCGCTCTCGTGCACGTTCTCGCCCCTGGTCGAGATGAACGCGTTCCACTACATGTCCGACGGCGACCGCAACGCGGGCTTCGGCCCGACGGTGCCGCTCGGCTTCGAGGGGTTCGACTACACCAACCTCGGCGCCGACGACGTGAAGGGCAACACCGTCATGACGGGCGCGCTCGGCTTCCGCTGGTTCATCAGCGAGGACGTGACCCTGGGCGCCGCGTACGAGGTGCCGCTCACCGACCGCGAGGACGTGATCGACCGGCGGTTCACGCTGGACCTGACGTTCCGGTTCTGAGCCCCAAGCGGGGGCGGCGCGATGCCATACCCGTCCGGCCGGGTGTCGTGCCCCGCCGGACGGGAGCCTCATGTTCGACGCTCGAATCGGCCTGAAGGCGCTCGCGGCGATCGCGATCGTCGCCGCTGCGCGCGATGCCCTGCCGGGCGATCCGCTCGAGAACCACTCGGGATTCCTCGGCGGCTCCGCCGTCGATCGCGCGAACGGTTGCGCGTCGGACGGCGCGGGGAACACCTACGTCGCCGGGACGACGAGCAGCGCGGGCTTCGGCGGCGCGGGCTCCTCCGGGGACGACGCGTTCCTGTCGAAGATCGGGCCCGCGGGGGAGGTGCTCTGGACGGCGCGGATCGGCGGCTCGAGCGACGACCGCGGGCTCGGGGTCGCGGTGGCTCCGGGCGGCTCGGTCCTCCTCGCCGGGGAGACGGCGTCCGCGAACTTCCCGACCACCACGATGACGGGCGCCGGCGGGAGCTTCGACGCGTTCGTCGCGGTCTACTCGTCCTCGGGCGTGCTCCAGCGCACGCACTGCTTCGGCGGTCCGGGGGAGGACTCGGCCGACGGAGTGTCGGCCGGCGCCGACGGCCGCGTGCACGTCGCAGGTCGCGCGGGGACCGGCTTCCCCACCGTGTCGCCCGTCGCGACTCCGCCCGCCGCCGGCGGGTTCGACGCGTGGTATGCGCGTCTCTCGGCGGACGGAGCGAACGAGACGGTGACCCTCCTCGCCGGCCCGGGCGACGACCGCGCGTTCGCGGTGGCGGCGGGAGGAGACGGACTCGCGGCCGTGGGCGGGATCACCGCGTCGTCGAACTTCATGGGCAGCGCGAGCCCGGGCGCGGCGGGGGGGAACAACACCGACGGGTTCGTGGCGCTCTTCGAGCGCGGCGCCGCAGCGACGACGCTCCGTTTCGTGCGGAGCATCGGCGGCAACGGATACGACTTCGTGCGCGCGGTCGCCGTGGACGGCGCGACGGTCCTCGCGGCCGGGAGCACCGACACGTCGGGCCTGACGAGCGCAGGCGCCTTCCAGCGCGGACTCGCGGCGGGGGATGCGTTCGTCGCGCGGTTCGACGCGACGGGCGCGAGGCAGTGGCTCACGTATCTCGGCGGGTCCGGGACGGACGAGGCGTTCGCGGTCGGAACGATCGGCGGGGACGTCGCGGTCGCGGGCGTCACGCGCCCGGCTCCGTTCACCGACGTCTTCCCGGTGAACGAGGGCGCGTTCCAGCCGGACCGCGGCGGCGCGTCCGATGCGTTCCTGGCGCGGCTCTCCGCGGACGGGACGTCGCTGGTGGGCGGGACGCTCTTCGGCGGCGCATCCGATGACGATGCGCGCGGTCTCGCGCCGGCCGGACTCGACTCGCTCGCGCTGGCCGGAGGAACCGCGTCGCCCGGGCTCTTCGCCGCGGGCGGCGGCGATCTCTCGTTCGGCGGATCGACGGACGGTTTCGCCGCGCGGATCTGCCCCGTGCGCGGCATCGCGGTCGCGTCGGACGTGCTTGCCGAGGTCGTGACCGTTCCGGAGCGGAACCCCGATGTACGGATCGCGTGGACTCCCGCGGTTGGCGCGGCGCAGCAGGTGATCCGCCGCCGCTCGTTCGAGGACGGCGGCGCGCCGATCACGACGCTCGCGACGCTCGACGGTTCGACGGGCGCGTACACCGACGTCCAGCCGACCCGTCTGACCGGCGAGTACTGGGTCGAGACGATCGACGCGGCAGGCAGGTCCACATGGTCCCGCGGCGCGCGTGCGGCGGGCGGGTCCGGCGGAGTGGCCAGCCCTCCGGAGGCTCCCGACATGCTCGATCTCGAGACCGACGGATCGCGGATCGACGTGCGCTGGCGGGACAACAGCGACGACGAGGATGCGTTCGTCGTGCAGCGGGCGATCGACGGCGGTCCGTTCGTCGAGGTGGCGCGGACGGGACCGGGCGAGGAGCGTGCGCGCATCCCGCAGGACGCGGCCGTCGGCTCCGTCGTGGCGATCCAGGTCGTGGCGGTGAACGCCGCCGGCCCCTCGGCGCCCGCCGGGCCGCTCGCATACATCGTGACGAAGTCCTTCGGCTTCCGCCTGCTGCACGGCTTCGCCGACAACGGGAGCAACGACGCGCGACTGCTCGCGCGCGGCCGCTTCCTCTTCGACGAGACGCGCACCTTCGACCCCGCGCGCGAGCCGTTCCTCCTCCGCTTCGCATGCGCGGTGCTCTTCGCGATCGAGGCGGAGGTCGCGATCCCCGCGGGCGACCTCGGCTGGCGCGCCCGCGGGCGCCGGCTCGAGTGGGCGTCGTCGCGCAGCGCGCTGGAGGGCCGCCCGAGGGGCCGGGTCGTCCTCGACCGGAGGTCGCGGCGGTTCGCCATCGACCTCCGCGGCGCCGACGTGCCCGACTTCTCGGACCTCGGCTATCCGCTCGTCCCTCTCGCGCTCGAACTGACGCTCGGCGACGACTTCGGCGCGTCCACCGACGAGTGGCGCTTCACCGGCCGCGCGCGCCGCGCACTGCGCTTCCGCTGACCGGACGAAGTCGCCGGCATCCCGCTTCCCCCCGGGCGGCGCCGCGAGGGGGTCCTCGTCACCGCTCCGCGGGCAACCCCTTCGCACGGATCTTCACGGCGTGGAGCGTCTTGTTCAGGCCGCCCGCCGCGACGATGTTCCCCCCGCCGGCCGCCACGATGTTGCCTCCGCCGGCCGCGACGATGTTCCCTCCGCCCGCGGCGACGATGTTCCCGCCGCCTGCCGCGACGATGTTCCCGCCGCCTGCGGCCACGATGGACGCCCCGGGGCTCGGGAGCAGGTTGAGGCCGCCCGCCGCGACGATGTTGCCCCCGCCGGCCGCGACGATGTTCCCGCCGCCCGCGGCGACGATGTTCCCTCCGCCGGCCGCGACGATGTTCCCGCCTCCGGCCGCCACGATGTTCGATGTGACGAGCGGACTCAGGTTCGCGAGGATGGACGCGCCGTCGAGGCCGACGAGGCTTGCGCCGTCCAGGCCGACCAGGTTTCCGCCGCCCGCGGCGACGATGTTCCCGCCGCCTGCGGCCACGATGGAGGGCATCTGCGACAGGAGCTGGGAGGCGTCCAGCGTTCCGAACCCCGACACGCTGAACGTGATGAGGTTTCCTCCGCCGGCCGCCACGATGTTCCCACCGCCCGCAGCGACGATGTTTCCGCCTCCCGCGGCCACGATGTTCCCGCCGCCCGCCGCGACGATGTTCCCGCCCCCGAGCGGGAGCATGAACGTCCCGCCGTTCAGCGTCGCGATGCCGCCGGCGACGCTCGCGTTGAACCCCGAGGAGTTTACGGTCTGCACCGCGTTGTCGAGCGCCGACAGCCGCGACGCCTCGAGCTTCATCCCGCGTGCGTTCAGGATCGCCGAGAGCGCGGGCCAGCGGAACGTCTCGAACCGCCGGCTCGGGGTGAGCGCGATCGTGGCGGTCGGGTCCGGGAGCCGGACGATCGCGTTCGAGGACTCCGCGCGGAACGACGTCTCCACGATCGCCACGCCGGGCGGCTCGTCGTCCATCTCCACCTGCACCCGGAGGATGCGCGACGAGTGCGCGGGGACGGTGCCGAGGTCCCACGTGATCTTCCGGCCGCGGACGCGCGCCGTATCCTCGAGCGGGACGGGCACGCCGGCGAGATTCACGCCCGACGGCGCCTCGAAGTAGGCGGTCACGTCCTCGGCGTCCACCGGACTCGTGTTGCACACGCCCAGGATGTAGCCGAACTCGAGCCGCTTCGAGGCCGCGACCGGGGCGGTGCGGAAGAGGACGAGTTCGGCCTGGCCGAGCACCTCGGTGGAGGTCGCGTACTCCGCGGTGACCTGCTTCCCGCCGGACTTCCCGTTCGCGGTGGTGCCCGTGAACGTGCCCGTGCACGGCACGATCACGCTCGGCTGCCGCTTCACGACCTGCGCCACGAGCACCGCGGTTCCCACGCTTCCCGCGCGGGCCAACGGAATCGAGAACGTCACGCTCTTCGCCGACGGGTCCACGGGGAGCACCTGCACCTCGTTGCCATCGTGGTCGTAGAGCGCCGCGCCGCCGACGAACGCGTCGCCGGGGGCGTCGGCCATGCGCATCCCCTTGGGGATCGTCAGCGTGACGCGGCACGACGCGCCGGGCACGTCGCCCGCGTTGGAGAGCGACGCGACGTAGCGCATGAAGTCGCCCTCGTTCCCCTGCGGGGGGCCGGTCACTGTGATGTTCGGCGCGAACGGCTGCGAGACGAGGACCGCCATCGTCGGCGGGTCGCCGAAGACGAAGCCGTCGAGCGAGTCGGTCTTCAGGTTGAATCCCGAGAACGCCAGGGTCGTCCCCGCCTTCGCCGACGGGCTCACGTTCGCGACGTACTGGACGGCGTACGCGGAGCCCGCGGGGACCGGACCCAGCCGCGCCGTGAGGGTTCCGCCGGACGTCACCTCGACCTGCGCCATGCCGACGTCGAAGGTGGAGAGGTTCGTCACCCGCACGCCGTCGTCCGCCGAGTACGTCGTCTGGGACGCGAGGTTCCCGGAGAGGATCACCTCCTCCGCGTCCGCGCCTCCCGTGTTCTGCACGATGAACGTGTGCGTGACGCGTCCGCCGGCGACGACGGTCGTCACCGCACCGTAGGCGCGGTCGAACCGGCTGCCCGGACGGTTGGGCACGACGGCGAACTGGCTGAGCCGGAGGACCGGCTCGGACGGCGGCGCGAGGTCGGAGGTGACCGTGACCACGTCCGACGGCGATCCCGAATCGGCGGGGAGCCGGTCGAAGTTCAGGGGATCGCCGGTCGCACCCGGCGGCACGGCGCGGAGCTGCCACGCGAAGTTGTTGAGCTCGGAGCCGGGCATCACGTCGTACTGCACGTTCACGTCGAGCCGCATGCGGACGACCTCGCCGCCGTCGAGGTCGCCGAGGTACCAGTAGACCTTCCGCGCCGCGCGGTCCACGTGCGGGTTCAGCCTTCCGCCCGGCCCGGCCACGGGGCTCGCGACGGGATCCCCGTTCTCGTCCGAGAAGTACGCGAGGTCGAACGCGGTGCCCTTCGGGAGGCTGTCGACGACGACCGCGTTCGTGTACGTGCTCGAGCCGACGTTCGTGGCGGTCAGGTCGTACGACAGGGCTCCGCCGACCCGCGGCGACGTCGTGCGCGCGGCGAGCGTCATGGCCAGCGGACTGCCGAGCTCCAGTTCCACGGCGCCCGGCGGGTCGCGCTGGTTGTTGACGGTGTTCGCGCCGCTCGCGGACATGTTGTCGAACCGGATCGCACCGCTCGCATCCGGGTCCACGATCACGCCGAAGCCGAGATCCTGCTCCTCGCCCGGACCGAGGTCGCCGACCGTCCAGCGCACTTTCGTGCCGTTGTTGATCAGCGTGGCGATGTTCTCGGGGATCACGCCCACGAGCGTCGTCTGCCTGGGGAGGCGCGCGAGGACCTCGACCTCGCGCGCGAGCGAGAAGTCGCTCGTGTTCCGCACGGTGAAGTTGAAGGCGATGAGGTCGCCGGGGAACGTCTTCGTGCGGTTCACCGGGTCCCCGAACGGGATGATCTCCGCCGTGAGGAGCAGCGACGGCGCGCCGGACACCACGTTGAAGGGCCCGATGTACCGGTCGAGTCCGTCGGGCGTCAGATTGATGCCGTCCGGACGTCCGGGCATCGACGTCACGGTGCGGAAGTACTGAAGTCCGACGGGGACCTGGAACGTGGTGAGCGAGTACTTCCCGTTCTTCCCGCGCGTCATGGGCGGAGCGCCGGGCAGGTCGGTCCAGCTCCCTTCGACGCCCGGTGTCGTGGTGGACTGGACGCGGACGGCGAGCCCATCCCCGTTCTCCGGCTGCACGCACGTGAACTTCCACTTCCCGGTGGACGAGTAGTCGCCCTTCACGGCCTTCGCCTTCGCGGCCAGGCTGAGCGCGCCGCGGAGGGGCTCGCCTCCGCCGCCGCCGGACGTCGAGTTGAGGAGGATGCCCGCGGGCTGCCCCGGGATCGCCACGGCCACGTCGGGCTTCGAGTCGGCGCCGGCGTTGAGCTGCGCCACCGCGAGGAACTCCGGCGCATCGCCCGCGGCGAACGCGACGATCTGTCCCGGAGTGATGCCGATGAAGCCGCCGGCGTCGCTCGCGACGGTGAAGTGGAACACCTTCACGACGTCCTCGAGCGGGGAGATCGTCACGATCTCCGGTCCGCCCGCGCCGTTCATGTCGGCGACCGCGACCGGGTAGTCGAGCGGCCCGGCGAACGTGCCCGCCGGGAACGTGTGGATGATCTGGATCTCGTACGTCAGGTGGAACGCGCCGCCGCCGTCGTCCACGTTGCGGAGCAGGGTGAACGCCCCGATGTTCTGTCCCATGGAGTAGTCGCCCCAGCCGCCGACGACCAGGTCGGGACGCGCGTCGCCGGTGATGTCCGCGATCACGCAGTCCCGTCCGTTGACCGCGGCCGTCAGCGGGTCCTGCTGGCCGTTCGTGAGGTCGATCGAGCCCGTGCCGGGGTTGCGTACGAGCCACTGCTGGCTGGACCCGGCCGTGCCGAGGTCGTCCACGTAGACGATCTCGGCCCGCCCGTCTCCGTTCAGGTCGCCCGCCGCGACGCCGTCCGGCTGGGACACCCGCGGCTCGATGGTGCCCGCGCCCACCGCGCCGGAGGCGTTGAGCTGCACTCCGACGTAGCCCCCGGCCGGGAAGACCATGTCGTCGTACGCGCCGACGGTGATCACGTCGAGGTCGCCGTCGCCGTCGTAGTCGGCGAGCGCGATCCGGGTCGGGAAGGCGTTCGCCGCGGGAAGCGTGGGCGTGCCCTGGGTGAAGTTGATCGAGGCGCCGCTCAGCCCCTGGTTCAGCGCGATCAGCGTCCCCGCGCTCGTCGCGAGCGCCACGTCCGGGTCCGTGTCGCCGTCGAGGTCGCCCACGGCCGCGTCGAGGACCGTCGCTCCGGTCACGGTGAATCCGGTCGTCGCGTACGTGACGCCGTCGCCCTCGTTCCGCCGGATCTTCACGAGGCCGACCGTCCCGTCGGCGAAGAGCAGGTCCGTGTCGCCGTCCGAGTCGAAGTCCGCGGCCGCGAGTGCGACAGGGTCGGCCGTTCCGGTCGTCCCCGCGGGCGCGAGGAACGAGGTCAGCGGGTCGTCGGCGGCGGCGGAGACGAGTCCCGTGCACAGGGCGAGCAGGAAGACGGTGCGGCGAATTCGGTTCGGGCTCAAATGATCCTCCGGTGCAGGGCGGGGCGAGTTCGTTACGATCTTCGCCGGAGGCCGTGCGGCTCCCCAACGCGAATTTCCTGTGCAGCGGAGGTACCACGATGAGGGCATGGGCTGCGGTGGCCGGACTCGCTGCGGGTGCAGTGCTCGGCGTCGTCGTGGGACGCGCGACGAACGATCCGTCCGCGGAGACCCCGTCGCCGGCCGCCGCTGCGCGGGAAGCGGAACTCGAACGGCAGGTCGCGGACCTCAACCGGAGGCTCGCCGACGCGAAGCGGCCCCGCGCCGAGAGCGAGCGGGCGAAGCGCGACGACGTTTCGGAGGGCGAGAACGTCCGCCCGGACGGCGCCGGCGGGAAGCCCGTGGCGGAGTCGGTCGAGGCCCGGTCCCCGGCCACGGACGCAGCCTCGCTCGCGACGTTCACGCTGGAGGGATTCGCCGACGGCGAGTCGCTCTCGAAGGCGTTCCGCGCGTGGGCCGAGGCGCAGCTCGAACGCGGTCCGGCGGGGTACGACGCCATCCTGACCGCACTCGTGGCGGTGTCGAAGGAGCAGCAGCGGATCGAGCAGATCGTCGGGAACGACGAGAGCATGCTCGCGAAGGAGCTCTATCCGTGGCTCCGCACGATGGTCCACCACGAGAAGGAGATGCTCGGCCTCACCGAGCACGTCTTCGCGAAGATGGCGGAGAACTCGCCCATGTTCGCGGAGATGCCGAAGGACGACTTCCTCGAGATGTTCACGGAGGGGATCGGCGTGATCGTCCCCGGTGCGGCCTCCGAGGAGCAGATGCAGCGCCTCCGCGGCTACGCGAAGAAGCTGATCGAGACTCCGGAGTCGAGCCAGTCGAAGGCCGTGCGGGGCGTGCGCAGCGACGTCCAGCGCCTGCTGGAACGGTTCTGGGCCGAGCCGCTCACGCCGGAGTCCGCGGCGGAGCTCCTCCGATCGGGCGCGATCGATTCCGCGACGCTCCAGCGCGCGGCGCGGCTCGTCCCGCCGGAGGTCCTCGCCACGGTGGACCTCACCGCGATCGTCGCAGGGATGATCCGGAAGGGAGACTACCGGGCGGCGCGCCTCATCGGGACGCCGCCGCTGGACGCCCTCGACGCGTCGCGACTGGAGCAGGCGGCGCTCGACGCCCTCGACGCGGGCGTCCTGAACGGGCACATGGTCGCGGACATGCAGCGGCGGCTCGGACGCGCGTCGTGGTCCGACATCCGGCCGTTCATGGACCGGGCGTTCCAGCTC
Organism: Planctomycetota bacterium; assembly: GCA_022072415.1. Lineage (GTDB taxonomy): Bacteria > Planctomycetota > JAJSAM01 > JAJSAM01 > JAJVHW01 > JAJVHW01. The sequence goes on along the minus strand of JAJVHW010000002.1, from coordinate 32,939 downwards.
GGCGAGCGCGGCCGGACCGCCGCCGCCCAGGTGCTCTGGTCGCTGCAGGGGGCCATGCGGCCGGACACCGCCTGGGTCGAGGACCTGATCGCCCGCGGCGCCGTCGGAGAGCGGGAGGCCGCGAGCCTCCGCACGATGTACGGCATCAAGTGACGCATGCCATGCGCCGCATCGCCGTCGTCGGCTGCGGCGGGGCGGGGAAGTCGCGGCTCTCCCGTGCGCTCGGAGCGACGCTCGGGCTCCCGGTGATCCACCTCGACCGCGAGTTCTGGAAGCCCGGATGGGTCGAGAGTTCCGACGCCGAGTGGGACGCGAAGCAGTCGCACCTCTTCGCCGGGGACGCATGGGTCTCGGACGGGAACTTCGCCCGGACGATCGGCACCCGCCTCGCGCGCGCCGACACCGTGATCCACCTCGACATGGCGACGTGGACCTGCCTGCGCGGCGCGATCGGACGAGTGATCCGGCGGCGAGGCGAGGTGCGGGAGGACATGGCTCCGGGCTGCCCCGAGAAGTGGGACCTGGACTTCCTCCGCTGGATCGTGCGCTTCCGCCGCGACGTGCGCCCCGGGCTCCTCGCGGCGCTGGAGACGTTCGAGTCCCGCGGCGGCCGCGTGGTCACCCTCCGCTCCCGCGCGGAGGCCGACGCGTTCCTCGACGGACTCTGACGTTCCCTCCCGGTGCCCCGCGCGGGCTCGGCCTGCTCCGGCATGTCGGTTGCGCAGCGATGCACGCGCGAACCGGCGGAGGCGGACATGCCGGGACGAATCGGATCGTGGCGGGTCGTGACGTGGGCGGTCCTCGCCGCCGCGTGGGCGCTGGTCACGGCGCGCGGTGCGAGCGCGCAGAGCCTCGAGATCTCCGACGGAAGCGCGGCGCGCGTCGAGTCGCTGGCCGTGCGGGCCGACGTCGAAGAGGGCGTCGCGTCCGTCGAGGTGGACCAGAGATTCCGCAATCCGACGAACCGCGTCCTCGAGGGCGTGTGGACGATCCGGCTTCCCGAGGGCGCCGTCGTCCGCAGCCTCTCCATGTGGATGAACGGCCGCGAGAAGCACGGCGAGGTGCTCGAGTCCGATCACGCGCGGCGGATCTACGACGAGATCGTCCGCGCGCAGGCCGACCCGGCGCTCCTCGAGGAGGTGGGCTTCCGGACGTTCAAGGTCAGCGTGTTCCCGATCCCCGCGCGGGACAGCGTCCGCGTGCGGCTCCGCTACGCATACCTCGTCCCCGACGATCTCGGCGTCCACGAACTGGCGCTGCCGCTGCCGACGAACGCGGCGGAGGTCGCCGCCCTGGAAGTGGACGTGCGCGTGCGGTCCGCATCCGGAATCTCCGCGCTCGGCGCCACGGCGCCCGCGGGAGCCCGTGCGGAGCCGCAGGTCACCGGAGACCGGCGCTCGGGACGGGTCCGGTGGTCGGCGGAGCGGACCCGCGTCGCCGGCCCGTTCCGTGTCACGTGGACCCCGGCCGCGGACGGGTGGAGCGTTTCCGTCCTCGCGCACAAGCCCCTCGCGTCCGACGGCGCGTTCCTGATCCGCGCCGTTCCGCGCAGGGCGGCGGCGGCCGAGCTGCCGCGCGACATCGTCCTCGTCGCCGACACGTCGGGGTCGATGTCGGGGGTGAAGATCGAGCAGGCGCGGAGCGCGCTCTCGAGCGTGCTCGGTTCGCTCCGCGACGTGGACCGGTTCGGGCTCGTCACGTTCTCGACCGCGGCGGCGCTGCGAACCGGCCCTCTGCTCGTGCCTGCGACGCCGGACGAGGTGACCCGCGCCCGCGGGATCGCGGCGACGCTCGAAGCCACGGGCGGCACGAACCTCGCCGACGCGTTGTCCGAAGCGAGGCGGCTGCTCGGGCCCGCGGTTCCGGGTCGGCTCGCGATGGTCGTCTGCCTGACCGACGGCGACCCGACGGTCGGAGAGACGAGCCCGGACCGGATCGTCGCCGCGTGGAGCGGCGCGTCGCAGCCGCACGTGCGGTTCTTCGCGCTGGGGATCGGGCGGGACGTCCGCGACTTCCTCCTCTCGCGCCTTGCCGGGGCGGGCCGTGGCGCGTGCGAGTACGTGGACCGCGACGAGAATCTCGCGCTCTCGCTCGAAACGCTCACGGAGCGTCTGCGCACGCCGCTGCTCGTCGATCCGGAGATCGAGGTGCGGGGCGTCGCCGTGCGTTCCGTCGAGCCGCGTCCGATCCCGGACCTCTTCCGCGGCGGCGCACTCGTGTTCGCGGGGCGCTACGAGACGGGCGGCAAGGCGGAGATCGTCCTTCGCGGTCTGTCGGGACGGGAGCGCATCGAGGTCCCGATCACCGTCGAGCTTCCGACGTCCGCCGACCGTCCGCACGTGGCCCAGATCTGGGCGCGGATGAGGATCGACCGCCTCGTGGAGGACATCCGCGTGTACGGGATGCGAGCGGAACTCCGCGACGAGATCGTGCGGCTCGGCGTCGAGCACCAGATCGTGAGCCCCTACACGTCGTTCCTCGTCGTCGAGGACGGGATCCGCATTCCCGATGCGCGGGAGTCGGTCCGTCTTCCGGAACTGCCCCCGCCGGGGCCGACGACGGGGGGTGGCGGAGGCGGCGGACCGCCGCCGCCAGGCGGAGGTGGCGGCGCGGGGCCGACGACCGGCGGCTCCGGATCGAAGCGCGGCGGGTCGTCCCGCGACGCGGCCTCTCGCTCGGCACCTGCGACCCTCGGCGGCGCCCGACCGGATCCGTCCCGCGTGCCCCCGGACACCCGTGAGCCGAGCGATCCACCTGCGCCGCCGGAGGGCGGAGGTGGCGGGACTCCGCCGGGAAGCGCGGGTCGCCGGCAGCGGGAGCAAAAGCAGCGATCGCGTTCGGGCTACGAGGACTGGTCCTGGTGGTGGGAGCACGAGCGCGAGCTGCGCGTCCTCCGTTCCATGCCGTCGCGAGGGCCTCGGATCGACCGCGCGGTCGTCGAACGCGACGTGGTCCCCGCGCTGCGGAACATCGTCCTCCATCCGCGTGACTCCGACGACGCGACATGCGCGGCCGCCATGCAGGCGCTTGCGCGGATCGACGGATCGTCCGAGTCGATGCGCGCGCTCGTGCTGGCCGTGCTCGACGGCATGCCGATGGCGGGCCGAAGGCTGCGGACGGCGGCCGTGCTCGCGCCGGCGTGGATGAAGGACACGACTCCGGAGATCCGTTCCCGCCTGCTCGCGGCGCTCGACGAGCCGACACTCCGCGGCGCGGCCGCGTTCACGCTCGGCGTGGTCGCGCGCGATCTCGAGGGCACGGAGCGGACGCGGGTCCGGGTCGCCCTTGTCGTGGCGCTGCGGAAGGCGGACGAGCACTCCGTCGCGCCGCTCCTCGGTGCGCTCGCCGCGCTGGGGGACCGCGACGCGCTGCCGGAGATTCTCGCGTTTCTCGGGGACGAGGGAGGGCCGTCGTCCGCCGCGCGTGCCGCGCGCGCGGCGAGCTTCCTCTGCAGCGCCGGTCAGTCGGGGGCCGGGGCGCCGTCCTCCGACGACGTGGCGCGCGCTCTCTGCGGGCACGTCGGCGACGAGCCCGGCCCGGCGCGCGCGATCTGCGCGGCGCTCCCGCGGGTCTTCGAGTCGTGCGGACCGAAGGCGCGCGCGGACATCGTGGCGCATCTCGGGAACCGGGTGGCGCACGTTCAGGACGTCTCGATCCGCGCCGAGGCCATGCTCGCGCTCGGGCGGATCGCGGGGTCGCCGTCTTGCTCCGGGGACACGGCGATGACGTGCATCCAGGCGATCTACGCGGCGACTCCCCGGTCCTCGGCGCCGAGCACGTTGACCGAGTACGCATGCACGGCCCTCGCCCTGGCGGTCCGCGGATCGGAGTCGGAGTACGCATCGGACGGGTTGCGGTTCGAACGTGCAGGAGGCGGGGTCCCGATGCTGCTGGATGCGGCGCTCGCCGTCGTCGCCGGAACGGAATCCGACCGCGCCAGGGTCGCGTCGTGGTCTGCGGACTCCGGCCTCCCCGATGAGGTGCGCGGCCGTTCCGCGCTCGTCGCCGCGTTGCTGGGCGTACGAGCGCCCGGTCCGCCGGACCCGAGGGCGCCCCAGGTCGCCCTGCGCGACATCGCCGACGCCGCAGCCATCGCGGGCGAGCCGGTCGATCCGTTGCCCTGGCTCGCACGGATTGCAGCCGCTCGGTCCTTCCTCGAGCGGAGCGATGCCGTCGCGTGCGCACGGGTCGTGGCCGAGTGCGGCGGCCCCGGGGCGGCGCCGGAGCTCCTCCGGATCATGAAGAGCGTATCGGAGTCCGACTTCAGCCGGGCGCTTGCCGTGCGCTCCCTCGGCGCGATGGCATCCGACTCCGGCGAGCCGTTCGCGGTCTACTTCGAGGACGACGTGCGCCGGGACCACTCGCACGCGATGGCGGAGCTCGCGTGGTTCGTCTTCCGGAGGGAGTGAGACGTACCATCGCGGCGTGGCTCTGCGCGTGCGCCTCTTCGAACCGGCCGACCTCGAACCCGTGATCGGGCTCTGGCACCGCACGACCGTCGCCACGTACACGTTCCTGCCGGGCGAATCGTCGCGCACGATCGACGAAGCGCGCGCGGCGTTCCGGTCGTTGATCCTTCCGGCATGCACGCTCCACGTCGCGGTCTCCGACGCACGGATCGTCGGGTTCCTTGCGACGAAACCCGGCGCGCGCGGGCGGCACCTCTACGTGGACCGCATCTACGTCGATCCGGCGGAGCAGCGCCGCGGCGCCGGGCGGGCGCTCATGGACGTGGCGTTCGCTGCGTCTCCCGGACGCATCCGGCTCCACACGCATCAGGAGAACACCGGCGCGCGCAGGTTCTACGAGCGCCTCGGGTTCCGCGCGATCGCGTTCGGGACGAGCCCGCCGCCGGAGTCGGCGCCGGACGTGATGTACGAGTGGGTCCGCGGGTGAGGGACACGATCGACGTCTTCGCGGCGCGAAGGCTCGCGCTCCTGCGTGCCGGGCTGTCGGGGTCCGAGGCGCAGGAGGCCTCGACCGCGGGCGCGGCGCGCCGAGCGGCACATCGCGTCCTTTCGCGGATCGGCTACCTCCAGCTCGACACGGTCTCGGTCGCGGGTGCGAGGAGCCACTCGCTGATCCTGCAGTCACGGATCGACGGGATCACGCCGGACGTCGCCGAGTCGCTGCTCCGGCCGGGTGCGCCGCTCTGGGAGGGCCTCGGTCACGAGGCCTGCTGGATGCCGCTCGACCTCTGGCCGTGCTTCGCGTTCCGGCGGGACCGCTATCGCGTGCATCCCCGGTGGGGCCCTTTCCTCGCGGGCACGAAGGACGTCGCCGCCGATCTCCTCCGCCGCGCGCGCGACGACGGACCGTTCCGCTCCGCGGACCTCGAGGGCGACTCGGGCACCGGGTTCTGGCGGGGGAAGCCCGCGAAGCGGGTGGCCGAGGCGCTCTGGCGGACGGGCGATCTTGCCATCCGCGAACGGCGCGGCTTCCAGCGCTGCTACGACCTCGCCGAGCGCGTCGTTCCCGACGCGGTCCGATCACGCTCCGTGTCCGTCGATGCCGCGCACCGGGAGCTGATCCTGCGCGCCCTGGCCGGGCACGGATGGGCCGAGGCCCGCACGATCGCGGCGACGTGGCGCCTGCGCCCGACGAGCGACGCGTTCCGGCGCGCCTTGCGCGAACTCGTCGAGTCGGGCGAGATCGTCGCGTGCGCCCTCGCGGACGGCAGGGACCGCGTTCCGGGGTGGATCCGCCCCTCGGATCTCGACATCTCCGATCGCCTCGACCGCCGCACGTTCCACGGCTCGTCGCCCGTCCTGCTCACGCCGTTCGACCCGCTGCTCTGGGATCGAGCCCGCGTGCGGCGCCTCTTCGCCTTCGACGTGGTCCTCGAGATCTACGTCCCCGCGGCGAAGCGGCGTTTCGGCTACTTCGCGATGCCGGTGCTCTCCGGCGAGCGGCTCATCGGCCGGGTGGACGTGAAGGCCGACCGCGACGCGGGCGTCGTGCGGGCGGTCTCGTCGCACTACGAGAACGCACGGCCTGCGGCGGGGGACCGGTACGCCGTGCGGGCGGCGCTCGCGCGCCACGCCCGCGCCGTCGGGTTGCCACCGGCCGTTTCGTGACGGGGCCCGCGGCACCCTGTCCGCACCCGGACCACCCTGCCCGCCGAGTCGCGGCGGATCACTTCGGGGCGGCGGCCCGGCGGACGAGCGCTGCGCGCGCGGCATCGCGGAGATCCGCCGGAACGGCGTCGAGCACCGCGGACTCCGGCACCTCGCAGAGCGTCCACACCGTGGACAGTGTGTTTCCGGGCACCGGATTCCGCGTGAGCCATTCGTCCTTCGCCGCCCGCTCGACGAGCTTCGCCGCCGCGGCGCCCGCCGAAGCTGCGCGCGCGGCGTCCACCTCGCCGACCGCCGGAGCGAGCGATCTCTGGAGGTGCATCTCGATCTGGCGGGCGCTGCCGCCCTTCACCGCGGCGATGTTCCGCATGTTCGAGCGCGCATCGACGACGAAGCGGATCGTGCCGTCGGGCGCATCGCCCAGCGCGGGCCCGCATTCGACCCACGGAGGCGGCGCAGGGAGGGTCGTCCACGCCCCGGATTCGGGAGGCGACTCCGCGCTCCAGACGGGATCGGGAAGTCCGCCGCACGCGACGAGGAGGATCGGGAGGATCGCGGCGGCTCGCATCGCGAGGAGACTAAGGCGTCGTCCCGAAACAACTGACACACTTCGTCACGCGGCTTGCGACGGTCCGTTCGTGCGGATCCAGCGGTCCGGTCGCGCAAGCCGCGCGCCAGCAAGCTGCCGCGATGCAACGGCCGTCTGCTGCGTTGGGCTCGCGCCGCAACTCTCTCCGTTGAGTTTGCGCCGCTCGCCCGCCTTGCAGCCGGCTCGCTGCATCGCGGCCAAGTGTGTCACTTGTTTCGGGACGACGCCTAACCGATCCCGCCGCCGCAAGTTGACGGACGGACGCCGGCCTCGTTCCATGCACGCAGCGGCCGAGCGCCGCAGCAAGGGCCCGCATGTCCACGACCGACCGCCTCTACTTCCGCCAGCTCCTCGCCGGCCGCGACTTCGCGCGCGGCGTGCACGGCGCGGCCGACATGGTGAACTTCGTCTACCTGATCGGCGACACGGAGTCGCGCGAGTGCGTGGTCGTGGACCCGGCCTGGAAGATCGCCGACCTCGCGGCGATCGCCGGGCGCGACGGGATGAAACTCGTCGGCGCGCTCGCGACGCACCATCACCCCGATCACGTGGGCGGCGACCTGATGGGAATGTGCGACGTCGAGGGCCTGCCCGAACTCCTGCGCACGAATCCGATGCCGATCCACTGCCACCGCGAGGAGGCGCCGTGGATCCGGCGGAGCCTCGGACTCGGCGCGACGGACCTCACGCCGCACGAGAGCGGCGATGTCGTCCGCGCGGGAGACGTCGAGATCCGTCTCATGCACACGCCCGGCCACACGCCCGGCAGCCAGTGCTTCGTCGTCGGCAACCGCCTCGTGGCGGGGGACACGCTCTTCCTCGAGGGCTGCGGCCGCACCGACTTCCCCGGCGGCGACTCCGACGAGATGTACCGGAGCCTCCACCAGCGCCTCGCGGCGCTCCCCGACGACACGGTCCTCTACCCCGGCCACCTGTACTCGCGGGAACCGTCGGCCACGATGGGCGAGACCCGCCGCAGGAACCACGTGTTCCGGATGAAGTCGATCGAGGACTGGCGCAGGTTCCAGGGGTAGGGGACGTCCGCCTCCCGGCGCCCGCGGGCGCGGTCTCCGCTGCGGTGCCGTCGTGGGGCGCCACGCCCGGGCGGACCGGCGCCGCCGATCGGCCGTGCGTCACGGCCCTCCGGGTCCCGCGGCATGACGAAGTGTGTCAGGTGTTCCGGGACGACGCCTTACGCTTGGCGTCGTGACCTTCGCGCACGCAGACGTCGGGAGAGGGCTCCACGCCCTCGTCGTCGACGATGACCGGAACATCCGCACGACCCTGGCGGCGTGCCTCGAGGCCGTCGGCTGCAGGGTGCGCGCCGCGGAGACCGGGGCGGCCGCCGTGGACGCGGTCGCCGCAGAGCCCTTCGACCTCGCGTTCCTCGACCTGCGTCTCGCCGAGGAGAGCGGCCTGGACGTGCTTCCGAGACTGCTCGCCGCGCGGCCGGGACTGCTCGTCGTGATCATCACGGCGTTCGGCCAGGTGGACACGGCGGTCGAGGCGATGAAGCGGGGCGCCTGGGACTACGTCGCGAAGCCCTTCAAGCCCGCGCAGGTCCGCCACGTCGTCAACCAGGCGCTGGAGCGCAGGGTCCTCTCCGCGCGGATCGTGGACCTCGAGCAGCGCGTGGCCGAGGGGGTCCCGCAGGACGACCTCACGACCGAGTCGCAGAGGATGCGCGCGGCGCTGGAGACGGCGTTCCAGGCGGCGGACTCGCAGGCGACCGTGCTGCTGCGCGGCGAGAGCGGCACGGGCAAGGGAGTGGTCGCGCGCGCGATCCACGCCCGGAGCCCGCGGCGGACGGGACCGTTCACGGTCGTGAACTGCCCTACGCTCGCGGGAGAACTCCTCACGGGCGAACTCTTCGGTCACGCGAAGGGCGCGTACACCGGAGCCGTCACCGACCAGCCCGGCAGGGTGGAGGCGGCGGACGGAGGCACGCTCTTCCTCGACGAGATCGCCGAGGTGCCGCCGCCGCTCCAGGCCAAGCTCCTGCGGTTCGTCCAGGAGCGGCAGTTCGAACGCGTCGGCGAATCGCGGACGCGTTCGGCCGACGTCCGCATCGTCGCGGCGACGAACCGCGACCTGGACGCGGAGGTCAGGGCGGGCCGGTTCCGCGAGGATCTCCTCTACCGTCTCAACGTGATCGAGATCGCGCTTCCTCCGCTGCGCGAACGCGAGGAGGACGTCGTGCGGCTCGCGCACGGGTTCCTCGCGTTCTTCGCGAGGGCGGCGAAGCGGCGCGCGCAGGAGCTCTCCGCCGAGGCCGCCGCGGCGTGCCGCCGCTACCCGTGGCCCGGGAACGTCCGTGAACTGCGGAACGCGATGGAGCGGATCTCGATCCTGTGGCCTGCGCAGGTCGTCGAGCTCGGCGCATTGCCGGAGAGGATCCGCGAGGCGGCGACGGGGTCCGCCCCCAGGCGCGTGTCGCTCGGCGGAGACCACACGATGAAGGAGATCGAGCGCGAGCACTTCGAGCGGGTCCTCGCGCGCGCGAGTTCGCAGGCGGAGGCGGCGAGGATCCTGGGGATCGACGTGACGACGGTGTGGCGCACGAAGAAGCGCCTCGAGACCGACTGATCACGCGGCGGGAGCTTCCGGCTCCGGCGCCGCCGGAAGCTCGATCCAGAACGTGCTCCCCCTGCCGACCATCGACTCGACGCCGATCTTCCCGCCGTGCGACTTCACGTTCTCGCGCGCGATGTAGAGTCCCATCCCCGCTCCGCTCCCCGGCGCCCCCGGCACGCGGATGTTCCGCTCGAAGATGCTCTCGCGGTACTCCGGCGGGACGCCGGGTCCCCGGTCCTCGACCTCGAAGCGGATCGAGCCGCCCACCGTCCTTGCCCGCACCGTGACCACGGACCCTTCCGGCGCGAACCGGATCGCGTTCACGACGAGGTTGTCCACCGCGACGAGCACGCGCTCACGGTCCACGGACACCTTCGGGAGGTCCGGAAGGACCTCCGCCTCGAGCGCCACTTGGCGCTCCGCGGCGACCCGCTCGTGCGAGGCGATCGTGGCGCGGACGAGTTCCTCCGGATCGACGGGCGCCGTCCGCTGGGGCGTCTCGCCCGACTCCACGTGCGCCACCTGGAGGAACTCCTCGACGAGCCGCTCGAGCCGTTCGCAGTCGTCGCGTGCCGCATGGAGAAGGTCGTTCTGCTTCGCGGTGAGCTCGCCGGCGGCGCCTTCCGTGCACATGTGGATCGCGATGCCGAGGGACTGGAGCGGCGTGCGGAACTCGTGCGCGACGGTGGCGAGGAGATCGGTGTGGCGGCGCTCCGACCGGATGAGCCGGCTCACGTCCTGGAACAGCACGGTCGTCGCGACGACCGCTCCGTCCAGCGAGTAGACCGGCGTGGCGTACAGGATGAGGTGCGTCTCCGCGTCACGCGGCTCGACGCGGATGGCCTCCTCGATCCCGGCCGGCGTGTACGCGCCGTGACCGGAGACGACGTGCTTCCGGATGCGCTCGACCGCCTCCCGGAGAGGCGGGGACATGGCGTCGAACGCGGCGGCGCCCTTCTCGGGAACCACGCCGAGGACGCGCTCCGCGGCGAGGTTGAGGTGAAGGAGCTCGCCGGAGGTGGCCATGACGACGACGGGATCGGGGAGGCTGTCGATCGCCGCCTGCATCGCGGCCTGCGCCTCGAGGAGCTCCCCGAGAGTGCTCTTCCGGTAGAGGGCGAGCTTCTCCGCCATGTCGTTGATCCGTCCCGCGAGCCGGGCGATCTCGTCCCGTCCCCCGACCTGCGCGCGCACCGCGAGATCGCCGTCCCCGATCTTCATCGCGGTGTCGCCGAGCAGGGCGAGCGGCCGGAGGATGCGCGTGGTCAGGTGGACGGTCGCCGCGATCGCGGCGGCGCAGCCGAGGACCGTGGCGACGCCGAGGATCGTCTCGACGCGCCGCGCGGTCGCCTGCGCCGCCTCGCTCTTCCGCCGCATGGCGTCCTGGTTGAGCGTCCGCAGGCGCTCGAGCGAGTCCTTGATGCGGACGAACACCGGCCGCGCGCGCACGTCGAACGCCTGCGCGCGCTCCGCGTCCCCGGTCCGCCGCAGGGCGTCGAGCTCCCCGAGCCACTCCTCCCACGCGGACCTCAGGTCGCGCGTCGCTTCCCCCTCGCCTGGCTCCGTGAGGTTGTCCTCCTGTCCGGCGAGGGCGAGTTCGAAGGCGCTCCGGTGGGGCTCGCGCGCGTCTGCCGCGCCGGCGCCGCCCCGGTCCGTCCCTGCGAGTTCGTTGATGCGCTCCACGGCTTCGTTCATCGATTGCACGTAGAGGACCGTGCGGTAGTTCTCGAAGAGGATGCGGTCGGACGCGCGGGCCACGGCGGTGGTCCCGGTCATCGCGACGACTGCGAGGAGGACGAGCGCCGCCAGCAGCGGCACCTGGGCGAGGAGGAGCTTGGCGCGCAGGCTCATCCGCGCGGCTCCGCGGCGTCGGCGTCCGCGACGAGCTGCACGTCGAATTCGCGCCCCTCCCGGATCAGCCGGTCCGCGACGGACCCACCGACCAGCCGGCGCCACCAGGGCCTGCGGGACCGCCCGAGGATGATGTGTCCGACGCCGTGCGCGCGCGCGAAGTCGAGGATCGTGGCCGCCGGATCCTGTCCCTTGAGCCTCACGACTTCCGCGCCGAGGTCGCGGGCGAGCTGGATGGTGGCGATCAGGTGCCGCTGCGTCTCCGCGTCGATGGTCGTCGGCGACTCCTTCGCGGTCTCGACGAACGCCACGTACCAGTCGGTGTTCAGGCGGCCGGCGACCCGCGATCCGCGGCGGAGAAGCTCGTTCGCGCGCGGGGAGCGCGATGCGATGCACACGAGGATCCGCCCGCGGGTCGCGCCGCCGCGTTCGTCGGGGCTCGACGGCGACCGGTCGTCCCCTTCCCGTCCGAGGCTCTCCGCAACCTCTCGCAGCGCGAGCTCGCGGAGCGTGCGGAGGTTCTCGTCGCGGAAGAACTCGCCGAGCGCCTGCGCCACCTTCTCCGGCGCGTAGATCCTCCCCGCGCGGAGGCGGTCGAGAAGGTCCTCGACGGCGAGGTCCAGGTTGACGACCTGGTCCGCCTTCCGCAGGAAGGCGTCCGGCACCGTCTCGCGGATCGCGACGCCCGTCGCGCGTTCGACGAGGTCCTTCAGGCTCTCCAGGTGCTGGATGTTCAGCGCGCCGATGACGTTGATGCCCGCGTCGAGGAGCTCGACCACGTCCTCCCAGCGGCGGCGATGGCGCGCTCCCGGCACGTTCGTGTGCGGGATCTCGTCCACCACGGCGACCTGCGGGCGCCGCGCGAGCACGGCGTCGAGGTCCATGTCCTCGACCGCGACGTCCCGGTAGACGACCCGCCGGCGCGGCACGACCTCGAGTCCCGCGACCAGCGCCTGCGTCTCCGTGCGGCCGTGCGTCTCGATGAACGCGAGCACGACGTCCACGCCGCGCTTCCGCAGCGCGTGGGCCTCCTCCAGCATGCGGTAGGTCTTCCCGACGCCCGCCGCGAAGCCGATGTAGAGCTTCAGCCGTCCGCGCTTGGCGCGCTGGACCAGCTCGAGGAAGTCCTCGGAGCGGGGGCGGAGCGGAGGCGTCGGGACGTGGGTCACTTGGGAGACATGTTCGCGCCGCCGCGCGGCGGACCGAAGCGTTGGTCCATCGCCCGGTTCAGGCGGAGGACGTTGACGCGCGGCTCGCCGAAGAGACCGAGCGCGCGGCCCTCCACGTGCTCGGCGACGACCGCGCGCACGCGCTCGACCGCGACCTTGCGCGCGGCGGCGATCCGCGGGATCTGCCACTCGGCCGCCGCGGGCGAGATGTGCGGGTCGAGGCCGCTGCCCGACGCGGTGACGAGCTCGGCGGGGACCGGGCCGGGAGCGTCCGGGTTCGCGGCCCGGAGCTTCTCGACGGCGGCCGAGACTCTCTCGCGGAGCGCCGCCGAGGTCGTGCCGAGGTTCGAGCCGGACGAAGCCGCCGCGTCGTATCCGCCGCCGGCGGCGGACGGACGCGAGTGGACGTACGCCGCGTCCGTGAAGGTCTGCCCGATGAGCTCGGATCCGACCGCGCCGCCGCGCTGGTCCGTGATGACGCTCCCGTCCGCCTGGCGGGACAGGAGGAGCTGCGCGACCGCCGTGACCACCAGCGTGTAGGCGACGGTGAGGACGATCGTCACCGCGGCGGTCCGGAGCGAAGTCGAGACGTGCTGCATCATGGTCACACCAGTCCCAGGGCCACGAGGCCCAGATCGATGAGCTTGATCCCGACGAACGGCGCGACGACGCCGCCGAGCCCGTAGACGAGCATCGAGCGTCGGAAGAGCGCCGCTGCGCCGAGCGGGCGGTACTTCACGCCGCGGAGCGCGAGGGGGATCAGCAGGACGATGATCAGCGCGTTGAAGGCGACGGCGGAGAGCACCGCGGAGTAGGGCGACGCGAGCCCCATGACGTTGAGCGGCGCGATCTCCGGGAAGACCGCCATGAACATCGCCGGCAGGATCGCGAAGTACTTCGCGACGTCGTTCGCGATCGAGAAGGTCGTCAGGCAGCCGCGCGTCATGAGGAGCTGCTTCCCGACCTCGACGACCTCCAGCAGCTTCGTCGGGTCGCTGTCCAGATCGACCATGTTCCCGGCTTCCTTCGCGGCCTGCGTGCCGGTGTTCATGGCGACGCCCACGTCCGCCTGGGCGAGCGCGGGCGCGTCGTTGGTGCCGTCGCCGGTCATGGCGATCAGCTTGCCCTTCCCCTGCTCCTCCTTGATGAGCGCGAGCTTGCGCTCCGGAGTTGCCTCGGCGAGGAAGTCGTCGACGCCGGCCTCCCTGGCGATCGACGCCGCCGTGCGGCGGTTGTCTCCCGTGACCATCACGGTCCGGATGCCCATCGCGCGAAGGCGCGCGAAGCGCTCCTGGATGCCCATCTTGACCACGTCCTTCAGATGGACGAGACCGAGGACGCGATTGCCTTCCGCGACGGCGAGCGGCGTTCCGCCCTGGTCCCCGATCCGGTCGGCGGCCTCGACGATCTCGCGCGACATCGCTCCGCCCGCGGCGGCGACGTGATCGCGGACGGCGTCCACGGCGCCCTTGCGGAGCACCCTGCCGTCCAGGTCGACGCCGCTCATGCGCGTCTGCGCGGTGAAGGCCACGGGTTTCGCGCGGTCGAGCTTCACCGGCAGGGCCTGTCCGTGCTTCGTCCGGACGAGCTCGACGATCGAGCGCCCCTCGGGCGTCTCGTCGGCCGCGCTGGCGGCCGCCGCGACCTCGGCGAGCCGCCGCACGTCCACGCCGGGCGCGGGGACGAGATCCACCGCCATCCGGTTGCCCAGGGTGATCGTGCCGGTCTTGTCGAGGAGGAGCGTGTCCACGTCGCCGGCCGCCTCGACGGCGCGGCCGCTGACCGCGATGACGTTCTTCGCGAGGAGGCGGTCCATCCCCGCGATGCCGATCGCGGAGAGGAGCCCGCCGATCGTCGTCGGGATGAGGCAGACGAGCAGCGCCACGATCGCGGTCGTCGAGAGGGCGACTCCGGAGTAGAGCGCGAACGGCACGAGCGTCACGCACACCAGCAGGAAGACGATCGTGAGCCCGACCAGGAGGATGTGGAGCGCGATCTCGTTCGGCGTCTTCTGGCGCTCGGCGCCCTCGACGAGCGCGATCATCCGGTCGAGGAACGACCGGCCCGGGTCGGCCGTGATCCGCACGACGATCCGGTCGGAGAGCACCTTGGTGCCGCCGGTGACCGCGGAGCGGTCGCCGCCGCTCTCGCGGATGACCGGCGCGGACTCGCCGGTGATCGCCGACTCGTCCACCGACGCGATCCCCTCGACGACGTCGCCGTCGCCCGGGATGAGCATTCCGGCGGTGACCACGACGAGGTCCCCCTTCTGGAGGGACGAGGAGGGGACCTCCTCCTCGCGTCCGTCGGCGAGACGCCGCGCGGTCGTGTCGCGCCGCGTCCTGCGGAGCGCCTCGGCCTGGGCCTTCCCGCGTCCCTCGGCCATCGCCTCCGCGAAGTTCGCGAAGAGGACCGTGAACCAGAGCCAGGCGGTCACGTTCACGCTGAACCAGAGCGGAGCCGAGCGCTCCGCAGCCGGGACGAACGCGTCGCGCAGGCACCAGATCGTCGTCAGGAGCGACCCGACCTCGACGACGAACATCACGGGGTTCCCCGCGACGTGCCGCGGGTGCAGCTTCGCGAGCGACTGTCGCAGCGCCGGGAGGACGATCTCCTTCGAGAGGAGGCTCGGGCGCTCGTGGTGGTGGACGCTCATCTCAGTAGGTCCTTCCGGCGGCGGCGAGGAAGTGCTCGACGATCGGGCCGAGGCTCAGCGCGGGCAGGAACGTCAGGGCGCCGACGATGACGATGACGCCCACGAGCAGCGTGGCGAAGAGTCCCCCGTGCGTGGGGAACGTGCCGAGGCCGGGCGTAGACGTCTTCTTGCCGACCATCGACCCGGCGATCGCGAGGCAGGGCGCGATCATCGCGAAGCGCCCGAAGAACATGCAGACGGCGAGGAGGCAGTTCCAGAACGGCGTGTTCGCGTTCAGTCCGGCGAACGCGGAGCCGTTGTTCCCCGCGGCGCTGGAGCATGCGTAGAGGATCTCGGAGAGTCCGTGCGGGCCCCGGTTGGCGAGGGACGACAGGCCGCCGGGCGCGACGCTCGCCCACGCCGCCGGCACCAGGACGAACAGCGCGAACACGAGCACGTAGACCGTGACGACCTTCATCTCGTGCGCCTCGACCTTCTTCCCCAGGTACTCCGGCGTCCGCCCGACCATCAGGCCTGCGATGAACACGGAGAGCAGGACGAAGACCAGCATCCCGTAGAGACCGGCTCCGACGCCGCCGAAGACGACCTCGCCGAGCTGGATGTTGAGGAGCGGCACGAGGCCCCCGAGCGGCGTGTAGCTGTCGTGCATCGAGTTGACGGAACCGTTCGACGCCGCGGTCGTCGCGGTCGCCCAGAGGGCGGAGTTCGCGACGCCGAAGCGCACCTCCTTGCCCTCCAGGTTCCCGGCCGCCTGGTCGACGCCGAGACCCGCGATCGCTGCGTTCGGCTGCGACTCGGCCAGGTAGCAGGCCGTGAGACCCGCGAGGAAGAGCGCAGCCATCGCGGTGAAGATCGCCCACCCCTGGCGCGTGTCCCGCGCCATCTTCCCGTACGTGTGCGTGAGCGCCGCCGGGATGAGGAGGATCGCGAGGCACTGGAGGAAGTTGCTGATGGCGCCCGGGTTCTCGAACGGGTGCGCCGAGTTCACGTTGAAGAAGCCGCCGCCGTTCGTGCCGAGCTGCTTGATCGCGACCTGCGACGCGGCGGGACCCATCGCGAGCGTCTGCTTCGCGCCCTCGACGGTCGTCACCTCGACGTACGCGGAGAAGTTCTGGACGACGCCGCACGCGACGAGGGCCACCGCCCAGACGAGGCTGAGCGGGAGCAGCACGTACACCGTGCTGCGCACGAGATCCGCCCAGAAGCTCCCGAGCGTCTTCGAGCCGGAGGGGCCCGGCGTCCGCGTCAGGCCGCGGGCGAGGGCGAGGGCCACTCCGATGCCGGCCGCGGCGGAGACGAAGTTCTGCCACGCGAGACCCGCCATCTGGGTCAGGTAGCTCATCGTGGTCTCGCCGCCGTAGGACTGCCAGTTGGTGTTCGTCGTGAAGCTGACGGCGGTGTTGAGCGCCAGGTGCCACGAGGGGGCCGGTAGTCCCTGCGGGTTGAGGGGCAGCGCCCCCTGCAGCATCTGGAGCGCGAACGTGACGACGATCCCGACGACGCTGAACGCCATCAGCGAACCCAGGTAGCCCGTCCACGTCTGCTCCTCCGCGGCGCGCGGTCCGCAGAGGCGCAGGCACAGGTTCTCCAGGCGTCCGAGGACGCTCGGCCACGGCCGCGCGTCCGTCTCGAACGCGCGGTACATGTAGGCTCCCAGCGGTTTCGTCAGCGCAGCGAGCGCGACGACGTACACCGCGATCTGAAGCCATCCGGCGGCGGTCATGACGTCCTCCGCAGGGTCTCGCCGCGGCGGCCGTGCGTCCGGGGGACGCGCGCGCCGCGGATGACGACGGGGTGTCTGCTCATGGGCTCCTCAGAAGCGTTCCGCGGCGACGAGCGCGTACGCCAGGTACGCGCACAGTGCGACCGCGACGATCGCGCCGATCCAGTACTCAACGCTCATCTCGCACCTCCTGCCGGGTCGCCGAAGCCGCCGATGCGCGGCGACCGATCGCAGCCGCCGCGTCCCGCCTCAAGCCTGCACGTGCCGCCTCCGGACCGCGGGGGCGGTCGTCGGCGAGGCGGAGGCGCGTCGGGTCGTTCATCGGGGTCAGAAACGGAAGACCACTGCGGCGCTCAGCGTGTCCTGGTGCCGGGACGGATCACCGTCCGAGTCGAGATAGGTGCCGGCGCTGCGGCTGAAGTCGTGACGGTACTCCAGCGCGATGGTCAGGTCGTCGGCGATCTCGTGGGCGAGCGCTGCCGTCAGGTCCACGATGCGGGCGCCATCCGTCCCGAGGGCCTCGTCCGCGTACCAGCCGAGACGTCCCGCGAGCGTCGTCTTCGCACCGACGCGCGTGCGCAGGTACGCGGCGGCGCCGTGCCAGGACCGGTCGGGCTGCCGGCCGACGACGGCGTCGAGCGCGAACTCGAGATCCGTCGCGAGGAGACCGGTCCACGTCGCGCAGGCGAGCGAGCGCTTGTCGCCCTGCGGCGCACCCTCGACGGAGCCGTACGACACATGGAAGTTCACCGTGGAGTCGAGCCAGTCGTACTTCCCCAGCGTGACGCCCCAGATGACGTTCTTGCCGTCGGTCGAGTCCCGGACTTCCTCCCAGCCGTTGACGACGTGGAGGGACGTGGACGCGGTTTCCGAGAGTGGGGCCGTGAGGCGCAGGCCGGTGTGCGTCGTCGGAGTGCCGAACACGGCGATCGGGTTGCGCGTCACGAGCCAGTTCAAGCCGTAGCCGCCGAACGTCTCGAACCCGATCGGCGTCCGGTACTTGCCGACGGTGACGTCCACGTGGTCCGTCGGCGTGAACGGCGCACGCCAGGAGATGCTCGCCTCGCGCATGTCGAACGCGTTCGCGCCGCCGCCGCCGTCGAAGTTCGGGTCCGGGTCCGCCTGCCGGGCCACGACGCCGTAGTCCGCGGCCGCGCGGAACCCCGTGGAGCCGACCGCGTCGAGCGGGCGGTCCGCGACGAGTTCGAGCTCGGTGAACGAGAACCCGTTCTCGTCGGCGTCCGGTCCGCGGAGCTGGTTGTAGTCCAGCGTGTCGCCGCGCCGGCCGCGCACGGCGCCGCCGTGCCTGAAGTTGAAGGAGTACCCGAACTCGACGCGTCCCGAGAGGGTCATCAACGCCGCGGCGGACGCGAGCGCCGACTCCTTCGCCCTGGGCAGCGTGTCGATCGCACGGGCGAGCGTTCCGGACTCCTCCTCGCGCTCGTCGCGTTCGGCGAGGCGGCGCTCGATGTCCGTGAGCCGCCGCTCGAGCGAACGCGCGTAGTCGAGGATCTCCTCTTTCGACGCGCTGTCCAGGGGGCGCGGCGCCCCCGCGTCCTCAGCCAGGGCCGGCGCGGTGCCGACTGCGGTCACGGTCGCGACCGCGGCGGCGCGGATGAAGCGGGTCATCTGGGGCATCTCCGTGCTGCGGGTGGTGCGGTGATCCGGGTCGCTCGCATGCTTCGGCCCTCTGATGCACAGGCTGTGCCGCGCCTCGCAGGCTCGACGCCGCGCGGCGGACCCATGCGCCGTGCAGCGAGGCCGCGGGCACGCCTTGCACAGTGCATGGTCCGCGGCCGCGACGAGTTGCGCTGCTGGCGTAACAGGTGTCACGTCGGCCGCATGGGCCGGGACGTACGCTTCACTCCGGCGGCCGCGGGTCCGGCTCGGAGCTTCGCATCCGCCACGCCTGAAGGAGGCCGATCCATGCGATTCGCCACGCTGAAGCCGGGAGTTGTCGTGCCGCTCTCCCTCGTCGCCTTTCTCGCGCAACCGCGACCCGACGTGGCCGTGGGCGCGTTCGAAGGATGGAACCCGAACGCCGGGGAGGACCTCGAGTTCGGGATCACGTCCACCGTGCTCGGCGAGCAGGAGAACGCGCCGTGGGCCTTCGAGGGCGGCTACAACGGCGCGTACTGGTTCGATCGCGAGACCGCGCTCGGCCAGACGTTCACGGTGCCGAGCGACCGCGAGCTCGAGTCGATCTCGGTCCGGATCAGCGCCGGGAACGGCACGACCGGCACGTTCGAGGTCGCCGTCCACGAGTTCGATCCGCTGACGTCGGATACGACCTTGCTGGTGGCATCGGCGACGGGCGACGCTTCGGACTACGGCTACGACCTCTCGAGCGTCCCGGTGAGCGCGTTCGACGTGTCCGCGGCGGGCGCGACGCTGCATGCCGGCACGACGTACATGCTCGCGTTCCGCGGAACCGAGTCGTCCGCGGGCAACTTCTTCGTACAGGCGGCCGTGAACATCTACGCCGACGGCTCGGTCCACCTCGGGCAGTGGATTCCGCCGGGCCCGGATCTCACGGGCTCGTGGACCGTGAAGCGCTCGGGCGCCCGCACCTCCGGCACGCTCCGCATCGAGAACGCGGGGAGCGACCCGGCAGAGGCGACGTACATCGTCGGCATCTACCGGTCGGACGACGGATCGACGCCGGGGAAGCGCCTCGACACCCTGAGGTTCCCGAAGCGGCGCACGTCGTGGTCGAAGGACTACGCCGTCCGATTCCGCACGCCCGCGTCCGGATTCGTCCTCGCGAAGATCGACCCCGACGACCGCATCCCCGAATCCGACGAGTCGAACAACGTCGTCATCCTGTACGCGCCGTCGATGGAGGACGCCGCCGCGGCGGGCGACTGACCCTGCGACCATCGTCCGCGGCGGGGCGGCTCCGGTCGTCGCGCGGATCGAAGCAGAGCGACGGCACCTCGAGGCCCGCCGCGCGGCGCGCTGCGCAGACTGCGTCTCACGTCGAGGTGAGAGGCGCGTTCATCGCGTCCGACGATCGGCAGAGCGGCGGGAGTTGCTGCGCTCGCGGATCTCTGCCCGTGACGCACACGAAACGCGGCTCGCGGCAGAAGGTGACGCGCACACGCACGCGTCGTCACCTGCACGTCACACGCGAGCGGGGCGCGGCGCCGGTCGCGCGGCGACCGATCGGATGAACCGGGATGCGCCGCCGCCGATCTCGGGATCACGTTCCGTGCTCCCGTGCTGCAAGACGGCACGGTCGCTGCGTTCGGGAGGGCCGAGACGTCGCGGTCTTCGCGGCTTGCCGAAGCATCCGTCCGCATCTCCGGCGATGCATCTCCGAATCGGTGAACGAGGTTCGCCGCGCGTCTGTCACGGCCGCGGCACAGAAGTGAACGCGGCATGGCGTTCGCGCAAATGAACAGCGAAGAAGGAGGTGCGTCTTGCAGAGGACACGAAGCAACCGCCGCATGCTCGCCGCCGCGCTCACCACCGTCGCGGGGGTCGCCGCCGCGACCTCCGCGCGCGCGGAAGAGACGAAGCCGGACACTCCGTCGAAGCCGAAGTCGGCGCTGGAGGAAGCGGCGGACCTCCTCGTCGAACAGGACGAGGCGAAGTCGTACGTCGGAAGCGGCGAGATCGTCGTGACGGCGGCCAGCGGCGGCGTGCCGCTCATGTACGCCGGCGCCCGCGACGTGATCGACGCCGAGTCGGTCGCGCAGTACCAGGGCGGGAACCTGAGCGACGTGATCCGCCGCGTGCCGGGCATGTACGTCACGCAGGCGACGGGGAACGAGGCGTACCTCAACGTCGGCTCCCGCGGCCTCTCGCCCCAGCGGGGCCGCTACGTCGGCTGGCTCGTGGACGGTCTTCCGATCTCGATGGCGCCGTACGGTCTCAACGACAAGGACCTCTTCCCGGTCTCGATGGAGCGCATCGGGACGATCGACTCCATCCGCGGCGGCGCGGCCCTGCGGTTCGGATCGCACTCGGTGGGCGGGGTCGTGAACCTCATCTCGCGGCCGATCCCGGAGACGCCCACGGCCAGCACGCGCGTGAAGTTCGGGAGCGACGGATACCGGGCCGTCGTCCTCGACGCCGGCGGCACCTGGGGCCCGGTCGGCGTGAGCCTCGTGCAGGTGGACAAGCGGGGCGACGGCCATCGCGACGGCGGCGAGTTCGACATCGGCGACTTCTACGGACGCGTCCGCTGGCAGGCGGATGCGGACGACGCGGTGCTCTTCACGGTCGGCCGCTACCTGATCGACGCGTCGCTCCCGGGCGGCGAACCGCAGGCCGACTATGACCGCGATCGGGAGAGCACGGTGCGCCCGCTCGACGACTCGCACGGCGACCGCACGATGTACGCGGGGACGTGGACCCACGACTTCGGCCGCTCGAGCCGGTTCGACCTGACGATGATGTGGTCCGACGTCACGAGCGAAGTCCGCATCTCGCGTCCGGGCTCTCCGCCGTTCAGCGGGCTCGAGTCGAAGCCGACGTACGCGCAGACGTTCTGGGGCCAGGCGCGGTACTCGTGGGACACGACGATCGCCGGGATGACGCACCGCTTCTCGCACATCGTCCAGACGACGCATGAGGACGCCGAGAACGACTGGGTGCGCGTGCCGCTCGCCGCGGGAGCCGGGCCGGCCACGCAGACGCAGCACGCCACGTTCGACGGCCGGGGAGTCGCGCTCTTCAACGAGGACACGATCGACCTCGTCGAGAACGTGCAGGCGACGCTGGGATACCGGCTCGAGTCGATCCAGATGTCGTCGACGAACCGGATCCCGGGCGGTCCCGAGGGCCGCGTGGAGGACTACACGGTCCGCCTCCCTGCCACGAGCATCGCGTGGACGTGCCTGCCGCGCACAGCGCTCTTCGTCGGCCGGCAGAAGAGCTTCCGCACGCCGTACTACGACAACTTCGACCCCGCGGCCAACGCGGGCAACGAGGTGCAGCCGGAGTTCGCGACCTCGCGCGAGATCGGCATGCGGACGCGCGGGCACTGGGGCTTCTCGGCGTCGGCGACGGCGTTCCGCAACGTGTTCACCGACCAGGCGATCGCGGTGACCGGCGCGGGCGGCGTGACCGTCTTCCAGAACGCAGGAAGGACGGTGAACGACGGCATCGAGTGCGAGCTCTCGTACGACTTCGCCGCGATGTCGGAGGACTTCCGCGGGCTCACGGCCTACGTCACGGCGACGAACCAGGAGTCGGTGTTCGAGACGGGGCCGTTCAAGGGCAACGACACGCCGTACTCGCCGCGGCGGCTCCGGAGCTGGGGCGTGTCGTACGAGGCGTCGAACGGTTTCTGGGCCCGCGCCGACGGCTCGTCGGCCGGCTCCTCGTTCGCGCAGCAGGAGAACTTCACGAAGCCGAACTCCACCGGCACGGAGGGCATGAACCCCGCGTACACGCTGTGGGACGTCTCGATCGGCTGGCACGAGAAGGAGGACGGCACCGGCTTCCAGATCTCGGCCGGCATCACGAACGTCTTCGACGAGGAGTACTTCTTCCGGAACAGCCAGGGCATCTGGGGTGCGCCGGGCCGGGCGTACTACGTCTCCGCGGGCTACACGATGAGGTGGTGATGCGCTCCGCGGCGATCCTCTTGACCCTGGCGCTCGCGGCGGGCGGGTGCGGACCGGCGGACCCCGCCGGCGGCGTCGCCAGGGAGCCCGCGCCGGCCCCCGCCGACGGGACGCCGCACCGCGTCGTCGCGTTCACCTGCGCTGCCGTGGACATCTACCGCGTGCTGGGCCTCCTCGACCGGGTCATCGCCGTCGAGGAGGACTGTCCCGCGCCGGGGACCGAGCACGCCGTGAAGATTCGCAACGACGACCACCCCGGGCAGGTCCACATCGTCCACGTCGAGGCGATCATGGCGATGCGCCCGGACCTGGTGATCGTCAAGGCGGACCTGCGCGAGGTGTTCGAGGGGCGCGGGATGCGGATGATCTACTCGCCGCCCGTCCTCGACATGGACACGATGCCGCAGTTCGTCACGGAAATCGCGGCGGCGATGGGCGTGCCGGAGCGCGGCGCGGCGGCGCTGGACAAGATGCGCCGGATACAGGCGGAAGTCGCCGCCGTCACCGCGCCGCTCCGAAGGGTGCGCGTCTACTTCGAGAACAACGGCGTGGGCCGCACGGCCGGGAACCGGACCGTGACGGACGCAATGATCACGCTGGCCGGCGGCGAGAACATCATCCGCATCGCCGGCGTTCCGGCCGACGACCTGCGGCCCGCGCAGCGCCTGAACCCGGAGGCGGTGATCGCTGCGGATCCCGAGGTCATCGTCCTCGGCACGTTCGCGCCCCCGACGGAGGAGGTGCTCGCGCGGCCCGGGTGGGACCGGATCTCCGCGGTCAGGAGCGGACGCGTCCATCGCGTCCCCGAGGAGAAGCGGTACGGGACGTTCGGTTCGCCCCGCTGCGTCGAGGCGTGCCGGGACATGTACCTGCCGTGGATCCACCCGGAGCTCCCGAAGGTCGAGTGGAAGGAGGGGAGATGAGCCCCGCCGCCCTCGGGCGACCCCGGTTCTCGGCGGTGGTCACCGGAGGCGTCGTCGTCACGGTCCTCGCCGCGTTCGCGTCGCTGACCGTCGGCGTCGTGCACGTCCCGCTCGCGGACGTCTTCGCCGCTGTCACGCACGCCGGCACGTCGATGAACGACACGCTGGTGAGCCAGATGCGCCTGCCGCGCGCGCTCGGCGCCATCGCCGTTGGATCCGCCATGGGCACGGCCGGGTGCATGCTCCAGGCGCTCCTCCGGAACCCGCTGGCGAGCCCGACGGTGATCGGCACGTCGCAGGCCGCCGCGTTCGGGAAGGTCTTCGGCATCTTCCTCGGCCTCGAGCGGGTGGGCGCGATCTCCACCGCGTTCGCGATGACCTGCGTGTCGGCGGTCCTCGTGCTGTGGCTCGCCCGCACGCGCGCCGGGCTGCCGTCGCTCTCCGTCGTGCTCATGGGGATCAACATGAGCCTCTTCTTCGGCGCGATGACGGGGCTCACGGTCTTCCTCCACCGCGACGAGAACCAGCTCGGGAAGATGGCGCTCCTCCTGGCCGGCGGTCTCTGGCAGACCGACTGGAGGCAGGTCGCGGTGATCGGTCCCGTCACCGCGGTGGCGGTCGCAGCCGCCATGCTCCTGGCGCGTCCGCTGGACCTGCTCGCGCTCGGCGAGACCGACGCGAAGCGCCTCGGCGTGAACACGGCGCGCACGGGGACGATCGTCCTGCTGCTCTCGTGCCTGCTCACGGCGCTCGCCGTGTGCCTCGCGGGCGTCGTCGCGTTCGTGGGGCTCGTCGTGCCGCACGCGGCGCGGAGGATCGTGGGGCAGTCGCATGCGGCGCTGCTCCCGGCGTGCGCGTTCCTCGGCGCCGTGGTCGTCATCCTGACGGACACGCTGGCCCGGACCGTGGTGCCGCCGAACGAGCTGCCGCTCGGCGTGATCACGTCGCTCTTCGGCGTGCCGTGCTTCGTCCTCGTCGTGCGCTCCATGCAGTCGAAGGCGGGTGAGGCATGAGGCTCCGCGCGGACGACCTGCGGTTCTCCTACGGTCGGCGGCCGATCCTCGACGGCGTCTCGATCGACGTGGCGGAAGGGCAGCTCCTCGGTCTGGTCGGCCCCAACGGCGCGGGTAAGTCCACGCTGCTCCGCTGCCTATGCGGCATGCTGAATCCGTCGTCCGGCCGCGCGACCCTCGACGGCCGCGACGTCGCGGCGATGAGCCGGCGCGACGTCGCGCGCGTGCTCGGCGTCGTCCCGCAGCAGTGCGTCCCGACGTTTCCGGTGAGCGTCGAGGAGTTCGTCGCGATGGGCCGGTACGCCCGCGAGCGGTTCGTCGGCGGGCCGACGCCCGATGACCGCGAGGTCGTCGCGCGCGTGCTCGACGAGATGGGCCTGCGCGAGTTCGCGCGTCGCCCGGTGGACGAACTGTCGGGCGGCGAGTTCCGCCGCGTGCTCGTCGGCCAGGCGCTGGCGCAGGAGCCGTCGCTCCTGCTCTTCGACGAGCCCGTGCAGCAGCTCGATCTCCTCCACGTGCTCGAGGTGATGGGGTTCGCCCGCTCGTTCGCGAAGCGCCCCGGGTGCGCGGCCGTCGTGGTCCTCCACGACCTCGGGCTCGCGGCGCGCTACTGCGACCGCGTGGCGCTGCTGCACCAGGGGCGGATCCTCGCCGTCGGCGCTCCGGACGAAGTCCTCACGGAAGAGAACGTCCGGACCGCATACCGCGTCCGCGTGTCGGTCTCGCGCTGTCCCGCGACAGGTTCGATCCAGGTGGTGCCGCTCGAGGCGGCGTGAAGGAGGTCCCATGAACCGCATCCGGAGTCTCGTCCTCGTCGCGCCGGTCCTCGCGTTCGGCGCCTGTGCAACTCCCGCGGCGACGTCCGCCGCCCGCGTCCGCTGGGAGCCGGTCGTCGTGTGGGAAGGCGACTCGGGCTTCGAGACGGTGAAGGTCGGGCGCCCCGACTCGTCGGACCCGGATCTCCAGATCGTCGGTGTGGACCAGGCGGGACACATGGTCCACGTCGCGTTCCACGGCGGCGTCGCGCCCGCGGCGGCGGTGATCTACGAGAACCACAGCGAGATGACGGGACTCTGCATCGCCGACGCGGACCCGGAGGTGCCGGGGGAGGAGATCTACGCCGGCTGCTACGAGCCGGGGCAGGACGGAGTCGGCGGCAACGTCGTCCAGGTGGTGAAGGCCGGCGGCGGCTGGCGCGCGAGGCGCATCTTCGACGCCGGGGCGTACGTCCACGGGATCGCGGCCGTTCCTCCCGCGACGCCCGGCGGGCCGGTGCGCCTCGTCGCGGCGACCTACGCCAACGAACTGCACGTCCTGACGCCGCACGCCGGCGGCACCTGGACCTCGTCGCTCGCCTACGGCGGACCTCGGACGTTCGCCGACCCGCAGCCGAAGGACCCGCGTCCCCGGATGAAGGACGTCGTGATCCTCCGCGACCCGGCCGGGCGCGCGCCGCACGAGGCGTTCGCCGTGGTCGCCGGAGGCGACGTCGTCTACGCGGACCTCGACCGGCCCGGTTCCGCGAAGGTCGTCCATCAGGAGGAGGGCGGCTACGGCCGCGTCTGCGTCGACGAAGCGAGCGGCGCGTACGCGTGCGGCTACTGGGGCCGCGTCCAGCACTTCGTCAGGGACGGCGCAGGCGGCTGGAAGTTCGACGTGATCGACGAGGAGGGGAAGTCCAGCGGCCTTCGCGGCATCGTCACCGGCCGTTTCCCGCTGCCGGGCACGCGCGGCGGCGACGCGCCGCTTGCGCTCTACGGCTTCCACGCGCTCTGCCGCCTGCTCGTCGAGGGCGAAGCCGGGTACGACCCGGTCACGATCTTCCGCGACAGCGGCCGCGGCCACACGCAGATCGCCGCGGACCTCGTCCCCGGCAACGACGCGGACGAGATCGTGCTCAGCGGGTACTCGAAGAAGATCGTCGTGCTCGTCGCCCGGCGTTGAGGCTCGTACCCTCGGTTCGCGGCACCCTTCGGGCGTCCCGGCCGGTCCGTTCTCCGGTGATCGCGGCCCTCGCGGCGACTCGCTTCGGGGGTCCTACTCTTCAGATACCGGAACGGAGTTCGAAACGCCGGAAGATGGGGGACCAGACACGAAGTTGCCGAACTGAGCCGACCGGGTTGACGCGGAGGAACTCCGGCCGCCCGCGCGCCCGTCGCGTCCAGTGGCTAGTCCGGGGGTCAGATCACGGAGGGCCGTGTCAGGCTGGATCGCTGAGCCCCTGGGGTCGACTGGAAGCGACGCGCGAGCTCCGCGCGGCCCTCGGCGCCGTGCTTTGCGGCGTACTCCAGCTCCGCAAGCGTCAGGAGCTTCACGTTCACGACGCGGACCGGCTCAAGCGGGAGCACGACCTCCGATGGCACGCCGGACGCGCTCGC
Organism: Planctomycetota bacterium; assembly: GCA_022072415.1. Classification (GTDB taxonomy): domain Bacteria; phylum Planctomycetota; class JAJSAM01; order JAJSAM01; family JAJVHW01; genus JAJVHW01. The sequence goes on along the minus strand of JAJVHW010000002.1, from coordinate 6,410 downwards.
CTCGCTGAGCCCGAGGATGACACCCACGCGACCCTCCGAGTTTTTCCAGGTATCGGGGACGTTCACGTCGTAGAGCTCGGTCACGATCACCCCGTACTGATCGATCATGGCGCGGAACTTCCCGGTGTCCGCCGCATTCAAGCAGACCTGCCATAGCAGCGCGTACAACCACGGGGGTACGGTCAAGAGTTGTGGACGGCGGCCGGCGCGGGTCGTTCATGCGGCGACCTTGATGCCGTCCTGGAAGCGGACGCCCTGGACGAGGTCGCCGAGGCGTTCGACAGCGTCGAGCCGGCGCCACGAGCGCTCGGCCGACTGGCACAGCTTGAAGACCATCGTGAGGCAGGCGATGCGTGAGCCGGACCCCTTGGTCCGGTCGGTCCGCAGCCTCACGGTGGAGAAGGTGGACTCGATCGGGTTCGTGGTCCGCAGATGCTTCCAGTGCTCGGCCGGGAAGTCGTAGAAGGCGAGCAGCGCGTCCCTGTCCTTCTCGACGCACTCGACGGCCTTCGGGTACTTCGCGCGGAACAACTCGCCGAAGCTCGCGAGGGCGCGCAACGCGTTCGCCCGGCTCTCGGCCATCCAGATCTGATGCAGGTGGCGCTTCGCCTCCGGGTGCAGCGTCTTCGGGAGCTTGTTCAGGACGTTCGCCGTCTTGTGGACCCAGCACCGCTGCTCACGCGTCGTCGGGAAGACCTTCGGGAGGGCGGCCCAGAAGCCGAGCGCGCCGTCGCCGATCGCGAGTTCAGGGGCGACCGTCATCCCGCGGTCGCGCAGCGAGAGCAGCACGTCCTTCCACGACTCCTCGCTCTCGCGCACCCCGTCGTGGACCGCGAGCAGCACCTTCTCGCCGTCCGAGGTCGCGCCGATCACGACGAGGATGCAGGCCCGCTCGCCGGTCAGGCGCACGTTCACGTGGACGCCGTCGACCCACAGGTACACGTACCGCTTCGATCCGAGCGGCCGCCTGGTCCACGCCTCGTACTCCTCCTCCCACACCTCCTTGAGCCGCACGATCGTCCGCGACGACAGACCCGGCGCGTCCGGCCCGAAGATCGACGCCAGCGCCTGCTGGAAGCCGTTCGTCGAAACGCCCGAGAGGTACAGCCACGGGAGCAGTTCCTCGACCGAGCGCGTCTTGCGCAGGTACGGCGGCAGGATCTTGCTCGTGTAGCGCACGGGCTCGCCGACCCCGTCCGTCCGGCCGTCGCGTACGCGCGGGGCCCGCACCGGCACCGGGCCCAGGCCCGTCTGGACCTCGCGCTCCTGCGCGTGGCCGTTGCGCACGACGAGCCGCCGGCCCCGCTCGTCCCGCTCCTCGACGGCCGCCGCGATGTACGCGGCGACCTCGTCCTCAAGCGCCTGCGCGAGCATCTTCTTCGCACCGGCTCGCGCGATCTCGGTCAGCACGTCGCGGACGACCGTGGCTGCTGGCGCCTGGGCTCCCTGTTCCGTACCCTTGGACATGCGGCGTACTCCTGCCCCGTGTAGGGGCGTTCTGGTGGCCTCGTTTGCACAAGGCACCAAGGGTACGCCGCACTTCGTTCCGGGGTCGCCGTCCACAACTCTTGACCGTACCCCACAACCACGACGCAGTAGCCGGTGAGGGGACCTCGTCCTTCGTGACGGCGAAGAACTCGAGTCCGAATCCTTGCTGTGTCGGTGGGTCCTCGTCGTCGAAGGGGTCGGAGAGGCCGTTGCTCGCGAGCAGAGTGAGCGAACCCCGTCTAACCGTCGCGAGCGCCTGCCGGAGGTTCGGCCACTTCGGACCGCCCATGAACGCGGGACTGATGAGCGGCGCGAGTACGTCAGGGTCAACGTCGCCCCACTCCTTCCAGAACGCGTCACGCGCTGCGTACGTCCGCTGAAGCAGATCCTCCGAGTTGCTCACGTCGTCCTCCACGCAGTCCGGTACGAAACGATCGCAGCTGGAGAGGATGCTAGCGGACGAGCGGCCCGACCGGACGTGTCACCTTCTCGCCAGGAGCGTGGGCACGTGCGTCGCCGACGTCTCGTCCGTGCCGGCCGCCCGAGTTCGAAACGCCGGAAGATGGGACCCCGGATGTCTCCGGAGCGTCAAACAAGCCCATTCTGAAACGCGAGAATCGGAGAGTTCGAGACCGCGAGATCCGGGACCCCAACCGTTACCCCCCCCGGGGTAACGGTTGCCGACCATCTTCTCCGGTTCGGAACCGAGAATCGCGGGCGCAACGCCGTCGCGACACTGTGCGCGCGGAAGTTGCGGCGGGGGAGCGCGTTACGCGCGGGGCGCTCGGCGTCTCAGGAACGGGGCGAGCGTGAACGTCTCGCGCGTCGTCTTCCGACGCCAGCGAGGTCGGCTCCCCGACGGCAACCCCGGTACGAACCACTCGCGCCGCCGCGCCGTGCAAGTGCGACCGGTGCGTCCGGGCGCACGCTGCATCCGCCCGGTCTGGTACGCTTCCGCGAGATCCATCGTCGGACCGAACGAGCCCCTCGTGACCCGTCACACCTACACCGCGATCGTCGAGAAGGAAGGCGACGGCTACGTTGCCCTCTGCCCGGAACTCGACGTGGCGAGCCAGGGCGCGACGGTCGAGGAGGCCACCGCGAATCTCCGCGAGGCCGTCGAGCTCTTCCTCGAGTGCGCCGACCCCGAGGAGGTTGCGCGGCGCGTCCGCACGGACGTCTTCGTCACGAGGTTCGAGGCGACCGTTGGGTAGGCTTCGCGTCCTCTCGGGGCGCGACGTCTGCAGGATCCGCGCGAGTGCCGGCTTCGTCGAGGTCCGGCAGCGCGGCAGTCACGTCGTGATGCAGCGACGGACCGCAGCCGGGACGACGACTGTGCCCGTGCCGGAGCACCGCTAGGTCCGGATCGGCACGCTCCAGTCGATCATCCGCCAGAGCGGGCTGCCGCGGGCGCTGTTCGAGGAGTAGCTCACCGCCCGCGGCGCGCGGTTTCGTCGCCTGCGACTTCGTGAGTCCGAAGAAGAGGAAGCCGTTCCAGCGGGTCCCGGTCACGAGTTCCGCGATCGCGGACAGGGAGCGGTGGACCGCGCCCTCGAACTCGAAGCCGCCGTCGAGCACCGTGACGCGGAGGAGCCGACCCTTGAACTCCCGCGTCAGCACCGTGCCGGGCATCGGGAGCCGAGGGTCGTGCGGCCGGGAGAACTCGTGCGTCCGCGTCCGCCCGTGGGCGGGGAGCCCGGCGTCGAACGCTCCGGAGGGGACGCGGACCCGGAGGTCGGCGTCGTTGGCGAGCTCCGCGGCGCGGCGCTTCGCGCGCTCGGAGAGGTCGCCCTCCTCGTTGGCCTGAAGCCGCCACGCGATCCGCTTCCAGAGGAAGTCCTTGTGGCGCGAGCGCGTCTCTTCGCCGAAGACCTCGTGGTACTTCTCGCGGAGGTCCGCGACCGTCATGTCCCGGAGGGCCGCGATCTGGGCGGCCATCGTCGTCTTCATCACCGTGCCTCCTGTTCGGCCGGCGGGGCGCTCCCGTCGGCGTGGGGCACATGGACGCTCTGTTCCGCGACACCATCCACTTCTTTCTCGCGTTGACGGTCGCCGTCGTCCGGCCGCGGCACGCAGGTACTTGCTGCACCCGGAGCGCGCAGGGCGCGGTGGCGCAGGTAGCCCGTCGCGAGCAGCGCGGAGAGTTCGCGCTCCCGCTGCTCGGGCGTCATCGCGTCGGGATCGAAGGGGTCCTGCACTGCGTCCTCCGGTCGGCGCCGGGGCGCGGGAGGGCGTGCGGGTGTCGCTCGGGACGGACCTGGCGGGGAACGACGACGCAGGTCCGCTCGCGCGGCACCCACGGCGTCCTCCGGGCGTCCCGGCCGGTCCGTCGTCTGGTGTTCGGGGCTCCCGCGGCGACTCGCCGCGAAGGCCCCACTCTTCAGATACCGGAACGGAGTTCGAAACGCCGGAAGATGGTCCGGAATCGGGAGTCGCCGAACTGACCGTGCGGAGTTGACGACGTGGGCCGAGCGCCCGTGGCCCTACGGAGGATCGAACTATCCGAGTGAACGCGGCGTGCCCGGTGCGTCGCCTTCTGACGCGAGCCAACCTGACTTCTGCAACTGCTCGTGGATCGCACGCGCCGCTCCGAGTGCGTGGCTGCCCCAGTGTGAGTAGAACCCGTGGCGCCAGTGACCGACAGCCTCGCGTCGGCTGCCGTCGCGCAGGAGCCGCAAGCCGCACGCCAACTCCCGGTAGGTGTCCACCAGATCGTCGATCGCGTCGCCGATGGCTGTGTCGGGAGGATCACCGACTGCGAGCAGGTTCAGCACATCGTGGTAGTAGCCGAGCGACGGATAGCGGGGGCCGACGCGGCGACGGATCTCCTCGTACGTCGGGGACTCGTCGTGGTCATACGGCTCCGTGTACACCGGCAACCGGTCCATTCCAGCGATCAGCTCTCCCAACGTGGAGCGAAGCGACCACATGCGCTCGACCTCGGGTCGCGCGTCGTCGGTGCAGAGGGCGAGGAAGCGTTCGCACGTGTCGGCGAAGGCGTCGATCGGATCGGTCGTCGTCGGCATGCTCCTTCGCGAGTCTAGTGCCACCGGCGCGACGAAGTCGCGGCATCGCGAGTTCGAAACGCCGGAAGATGGGACCCAGGATGTCTCCGGAGCGTTAAACAAGCCCGTTCTGAAACGCGAGAATCGGAGAGTTCGAGACCGAGAGATCCGGGACCCCAACCGTTACCCCGGGGGTAACGGTTGCTGACCATCTTCTCCGGTTCGGAACCGAGAAACGCGGGCGCGACGGCGGGCGCACGGAAGTCGCGGCGGGGGAGCGCGTTACGCGCGGGGCGCTCGGCCTCTCAGGAACGGGGCGAGCGTTAACGTCTCGCGCGTCGTCTTCCGACGCCAGCGAGGTTGGCTCCCCGGGAAGGACTCGAACCTTCGACCTACTGATTAACAGTCAGCCGCTCTAACCAACTGAGCTACCGGGGAGTTGCTGGGCGCGGACGGAGGGGGCCTGCGGTGAGGCGGGCTGGGTCCGGCGCGCGAAGCGGGGAAGCCTAGGAGCGGCGTGCGGGGACGGCAAGGAATGGGGTGCCGTCCGGGCAAGTCGCGGAGGACGGCGCGGCGAAGCGGAGCTGGGGTCGTCGGACGTGCGACGGCGGCAGGCTGCGCGGCGGGCGGACGCGCAGGCGGACAGCCGGTCGGTCGCGGCGGCTGGAGCGGAGGCCGCGGCGGCGGTGGGGACCGGCAGCTTCGACCGGTAGCGTCGAGCGGCAGCGCGGAACGGCAGCGTCGAGCGGTGGCGTCGAGCGGCGGCGTTGAGCGGCAGCGTCGAGCGGCGGCGTGGAGCGGCAGCGTCGAACGGCGGTCGGGCTACTCGGCCTCGGGCGCGGGGGGGAGGAACATGTCGCTCGACTTGCGCCACACGCTGCGGGCCTGGGCGTTGGCGTTGGGGTCGTTGATCGCGGAGTGGACGAGCTTGACGGGGGAGGCGCAGTCGTCGGCGGGGCAATAGGCCACGCTCGAGAGGAGGATCGGAACGTCGGTCACGCCGTGGCTCGGGCAGCGCCACCAGGTGCCGACCAGCTTGCGGTCGGACTTGCGCTGATCCTCGTTGCGGAAGTCCTCGGTGCGGACGACGGTTTCCATGGGGCAAGTCCTCCTCGGGGGTCGCAAACGATACCACGCCGGGCGAGAAAAAGACGTGTGCCGCGTGGGCGTGCGATGCTTGTCCGGCGTGCATCGCGCCCTCCTCTGCATGGCCGTCGCGGCCCTCTCCTTTGCGGCGCAGGCGCCGGGTCTCCGCGGCGTGTTCCTCTGGGACGACGCGCTGCTCCTCGCGCAGACGGACCTCTACACGAGCGCGGCCCGATGGGGCGAGTCGCTGCGGGTCCCGCTGGGGGTCGAGACGGCCTACTGGCGGCCCCTCGCGACGACGTCGTTCCTGCCCGGCGCGCTCCTCCACGGAGGGGACCCGGCGGGATGGCGCGCCGAGGCCGCGCTGATCCACGCCGGAACCGCTGCGGCGCTGCTGCTGCTCCTGGTCCGGCTGACGGGCTCCCGCGCGGCGGCGTTCCTCGGCGCGGCGCTCTGGGCGTGCCATCCGGCGCAGATCGAGACGGTCACCTGGATCAGCGCACGGTTCGACCTCCTGTGCGGATTCTTCTCTGCGCTGGCGCTGCTCGCCGCCGGACCGTCGGTCGTGCGGCTGGGGCTGACGGCTCTCGCGGTGTGCGCCGCGGCGCTCTGCAAGGAGGCGGCATTCGTGCTGGTCGCCGTCGTGCCGCTCGTCGTCGCCGCGACGTCGCCGATGGGAGCGTCGCCGTCGACGGGAGCGTCGCTCCGCGAGCGCGCCGCACGAGCGGTGCGGCCGGCCGCGGCCGCGGTCGCGGCGATCGTCGCGGCGCTCGCGCTGCGTCTGATCGCGCTGGGGACCCTGCCCTCGGCGGGGCCGCACCCGTTCGACGC
>JAJVHW010000006.1 GCA_022072415.1 Planctomycetota bacterium | reverse complement strand
GCCCCGCTCCGCGACGTGGCGCGACGCCGGGCCGCTCCGCGCGGCGCTCGCCGACGCCGCGGGCGCCGTCGCGTCGGCCGCCGGGTTCGTGTCGGCCGAAGCCGCGTTCGGCGCGAAGCTCCCGGACGTCCGCGCGGGGACGAGGGACGACGTCCGCGCCGTGCTCGCGGCGGAACTCGCCCCGTTCTTCGACCGGACGCGGATGGACGCCCGCTCCCGCGCCGCGGCGCTCCAGTGGATGACGCTCGGCCTCTTCGCCAAGTACGACGTCGCGGCGGACACCGTGATCGTCGTGCCCGCGACGATCGAGGCGACCGCGGAGCTCTTCGGGCTGCCGTGGCTCCGCGAACCGGCCGCTGCGAAGGCGCTCCTCTGCCACGAGGTGGTCCACGCACTCGACGCGCGCCGCACGAAGCTCTTCGACCGCGCGCGCGCCGCGGCCGACGGTCCGGAGATGCAGGCGGTCTCGGCCGTGATCGAGGGCCACGCGCAGCACCTCGGCGCGCTCGCGGCGGCGAAGCTCGGGCTCGAGAAGGAGTTCGCGCGGGTGACCGACGCATCGAGCGGAGACGCGTTCACGGGCCGCGCGTCCGAGTCGCCGGCGGTCCGCGCGTCGGCCGCGGCGTCTCGGTTCCCGTACGTCGAGGGCGCGCGGTTCGTCGCGAAGATCGCCGCCGAACGCGGCGCGGACGGCGTCGCCGCCCTGCTCGCCGACCCTCCGTCCGACCCGCTCTGGATCGAGCGGCCCGCGCTCTGGACGGCGCGCGAGGCGACCGAACGGACCCGGGCGCGCGTCGCCGCAGCCCTCCGCGCCTTCGACGGGGCGATGCCCGCGGACCTCGCGCGGGGCGGCGAATCGCCGTCGATCGGCGCCCTCCGGGAGCAGCTCCGCGCGTCGGGCCTCGCGGCCGACGACCCGTGCCTCGACCGCATCGCGGACACGGCCGCGCGCACGTGGTCCGAGCGGCATGGGTTCGTGGTCGCGGGCGTGCTCGCGTTCGACGACGAGGAGTCGGCCGCGGCGTTCGTCGCGCTCGAACGCAGGCTCTCGGAGGCGCGCGACCGTGCTCCGGGAGCCGTCGCGGCGACGTACGCCGACGGCGCCGCGGGGCTTCCGGGCCACCGCGCGCGGCGCGTTCCGGAGAATGCGCCGGCGACCGAAGTGTGGACCGTGCGCGCAGGGCGGTTCGTCCTCGAGACGAGCTTCTCGGGACCGAGGTTCAAGGCGGCGGCCGTGGAGGAGGCGCTTCGCGGCGCGTCCGCGGCGCTCGCCGCGCCGGACGGGGAGAAGACCGATGCACCGAAGTGACCGCACGCGGCGCGCGTCCGCCGCGCTCGTCCTCCTCGCTCTCCCGTGCGCGGTTCTCCGCGCGCAGGACGGGGGCGATCCGCCGCCGCCTCCGCCTCCTCCCGGGTCGAAGGCCGCCGCGGACGCGGCTCCGTCGCTCGTCCCCTCGAAGTGGCTCGTCCTCCCGGACCCGGAGACCGCGCCGCGCCGCCCGATCCGCACCGATGTCGTGTTCGCCAGGCACCTGCACGCGCGCGACGCGGCCCCGCCCGCGGCGGGGGAGACGGTCACCGGCGAGACGGGGACCCCCGTCGCGTGGGAGGAGATGTCCGCGGACGCGACGGGCATGTTCTCGCCCACCGGCAAGCGATGGGCGTGTGCGGAGATCCGATCGCCAGCGGACCAGCTCGCGCGGATGGACGTCCGCGGGGCGGCCACCGTGTGGGTGAACGGCGACGCGCGCCCCGGCGACGTGTACGGGCTCGGCACGGGCGGCTTCCCGGTCCTCCTCCGCGCCGGCGTGAACCGCGTGTACCTCTCCGGGCTCCGCGGGAAGGTGCTCTTCTCCGTGACGCCCTGCGCCGAGGGAGTGGAGATCGGCGCGGAGGACGTGACGTGCCCGGACGCCGTGCGCGGCGAGCCGCTCGAAGGCTGGGCGTCGGTCGTCGTGCGGAACGTCTCGGCGAAGACCGTCGCGAACGTGCGGCTCGCCGTCGCGGGCGAGAGCGGGGGCGAGAACTCGGATCCGTTCACGCTGCCGCCGCTCGCGCAGACGAAGCGCCGCGTCCGCATCCGCGCCCCCGCGGCCGACGCGGCGACCGACCGCATCTCCGTCCCTCTCGTGCTCACGGTGGACGGCGCCGTCGCCGCGCGCCATCCGATCCAGCTCGACGTGCGAGCCGCGAGCGGCGCGCGGCGCGTCACGCGGCGCTCCGACATCGACGGATCGGTGCAGGAGTGGGCGCTGCTCCCCGTGGACGAGCGCCTCGCGGCGAAGGGGCCGCCTTCGCTCGTGCTGTCGCTCCACGGCGCCGGAGTGGACTGCCTCGGGCAGGCCCGGTCGTACTCCGCGCGGCCCGACTTCGCGGTCGCGTGCCCGACCAACCGCCGCCCGTTCGGGTTCGACTGGCAGGACTGGGGCCGCGCCGACGGCTACGAGACGCTCGCCGATGCGCTCCGCGTGACCGGGATCGACCCGCGGCGCGTCCACCTGACCGGGCATTCGATGGGAGGCCACGGCACGTGGCACTTCCTCGCGCACGATCCCGACCGGTTCCTCACGGCGGTGCCGAGCGCCGGATGGGAGTCGTTCGACGGCTACGGGAACCCGCGGCCGCGCACGGCGCTGTCGAAGTGGTGGTTCGGCGGCGACGGGGGTTCCGACACGCTCTCGATGATCCGGAACCTCGTGCAGGCGCCCGTGTTCGTCATCCACGGGACGGCGGACGACAACGTGCCGAAGTCGCAGGCCGACCGCATGGTCGACGCGCTCACGGCGGCGGGCGCGCCTCCGGTGACGGTGTGGCAGGAGGGCGGCGGGCACTGGTGGGACGACCCGTCCACTCCGGGCGCCGACTGCGTGAACCTCGAGTCCGCGTTCGACCACTTCCGCTCGGTCACGCCGGGCCCCGCGCCCCTGTCGCTCGAGTGGATGATCTTCGATCCCGCGATGGACAGCCGCCACCACTGGCTCCGCGTGGAGCAGGTCGTGCGCTACGGCTCGCCCGCGACGGTGCGCGCGGCGTTCGACCCCTCGCGGCGGCGCGCCGAGGTGACGACGGACAACGTGCGGTGGCTCGCCGTGTCGTCTCCGGACGGGAAGCCGCTCCGCGAGATCGCGGTGGACGGCAGGCAGTTCGCCGCATCGCGCGAGCCCGCGTGGTTCATGCGAGGCGACGACGGATGGCTGGAGGTGAGCGGCACGCCGCCCGCCGCGCAGAAGTCCGCCGCGCGGAGCGGGCCGATGAAGCGCGCGTTCGACCGCCGCTTCGTCCTCGTGCTCCCCACGCAGGGAACGCCCGAGGAGAACGCCGAGGCGTGGTCGCGGGCGCGGTTCGACGCGATGCAGTGGTGGTACCGCGGGAACGGCGCCGTCACGGTCGCGTGGGACGGCGTCGTGACCGGCGCGCCGCGCGAGTTCGCGGGGCGGAACCTGATCCTCTACGGCAACGCCGACACGAACGCGGCCTGGGCGCAGGTCGTCGGCCCGTCGTCGCCGGTCCGCGTCGCGCGCGGAGCCGTCACCGTCCGCGACGACAGCGCGCGCGTCGGCGGCGGGACCGAGCGCACGTTCCGCGGCGACGCCCTCGCCGCCTTCTTCGTCCGCCCCCGCGCCGACGACCCCGACGCGCTCGTCGGAGTGCTCGGCGACACCGGCGTGCGCGGCGCCCGCCTGGGGAACCTCCACGGCCTCTTCATCAGCGGCGCCGGATGGCCCGACTACACCGTCTGGTCCGACGCGACGCTGACCCGGGGCGACGACGCCGTCCTCGCCGCGGGGTTCTTCGACGCGCGCTGGGAGACCGACGGGTCCGGGTTCCTCGCGAAGTAGCCGCGATCGCCAGGTGGCCGGGAGCCTGCGGACGGGGTAGCCTCCCCGGCGGATGGATCTTCGCGCGCGGCGGGCGCTTCTCTCCGAGGTGGACGTCGTGCGTCCGCTCGCGGGGAGCGTCGTCGAGGCGCTGGCGGCGGCGTGCGAGCCGCGGCGGTTCGCGGCGGGGGATGCGCTGATCCGGCAGGGGCATCCGGCCGACGGGCTCTGGCTGTTCGCGTCGGGGCGCGCGGACGTGCGCCTCCGGCGGAAGGAAGGCTCGGACCTGATCCTCGCGCAGATGGAGCGGGGCGACATCGCGGGCGAGATGGCGCTGCTCACCGGCGCGCCGCGGAACGCGGACGTGGTCGCGACCGAGCCGGGCGAGGCGCTGTTCCTCTCCGTGGCGGCGTTCCGCGCGCTCGAGGCGCGGACGCCGGAAATCCTCGGCATCCTCACGGAGCTGACGGCGCAGCGGCTCGGGAAGTCCGTCGCCGACGGGCTCGCGGACAAGGTGCTCGGCGGCTTCCGCGTCGTCCGCCCGGCGGGGCGCGGCGCCACGGCGGTGGTGTACGAGGCCGTGCGGCTCGACGACGGGCGCACCGTGGCGCTGAAGATGCTCTCCCACCGGTTCTCGCGCGACCGCGCTGCGATGGACCTCTTCGAGCGCGAGTCGCGGATGCTGCTCGACCTCGCGCATCCGGGCGTCGCGACGTGCCACGGGAGCTTCGACGCGTACGGCACGAAGTTCCTCGTGATGGAGTTCCTCGACGGCCCGTCGCTCTGGGACGCGATCACGCTCTCCGGGCCGCTCCCGGTCCGCGACGCGCGCGGAGTCGCGGGCGCCGTGGCGGGCGCGCTGTCCTTCGTCCACGCGAAGGGAGTCGTCCACTGCGACGTGAAGCCGTCGAACGTGATGCTCGCGAGGAGCGGCGACGCGCGCCTCACCGACTTCGGGATCGCGCGGTCCGTCGACTCGCCCCCCGACGCGGCGGCGTCGCAGGTGCGGATCTGCGGGACGCCCCGGTACATGGCCCCGGAGCTCTTCCTCGGCGCGCCGCCGTCCGCGAGCGCGGACCTCTATGCGTTCGGCTGCACCATGATCGAGATGTTCACGGGCGAGACGCCGTTCCCGCAGGAGGAGATCGGCGCGCTCGTGCTCGCGAAGCGCCGGTTCGGCACGGCGGGAGCGGGCGACGGCCCGTCGCCGCTCGAGGCCGTCCCGCCCGACTTCCGTCCGGTGTGCGCCGCGCTGATCGCTCCGGATCCGGAGGACCGTCTCCGCGACGCGGGCGCGCTGGCCGCGCTCGCGGGCCCGGTGTCGGCGGACGTCGTGGAATCCACGCTCCGCGCGCGGCGCCACGCATGAGCGGGTCGCTCCCGAAGCTCCGGCACCCCGTCGTGCTCGCGCACGGGCTGCTCGGGTTCTCGCAGCTCGTCGTCGCGGGGATCGAGCTCGCGAGCTACTTCCGCGGCATTCCGGAGCGGCTGCGGAAGTCGGGCACCGAGGTCCACACTCCCGCCGTGCCGCCGGCCGGGTCGATCGTGCGGCGCGCCGCCGCGCTCCGCGACGCCGTGCGCGCGGCGGCCGGACGCGGGAAGGCGCACGTCGTCGCCCACAGCATGGGCGGGCTCGACGCGCGGCAGATGATCACGCACATGGGGATGGACGAGCGCGTGCTCTCCCTGACGACCCTCGGCACGCCGCACCTCGGGAGCGCGATCGCGGACGAGATTGTCGGCAGGGTGGGGGACCGGGGACGGCGGTGGGCCCTCGGCGACGCCGCATCCGCGCTGGCGGGCATCGGGGACCTCGCGACGGCGGCCTGCCGGGCGTTCGACGACGCGACTCCGGACGTGCCCGGCGTCGTCTACATGGCGGTGGCGGGGGCCGTCGACCCGGCGCGCGTCCACCCGCTTCTCCGCGTCCCGGCGCAGCACCTCGCGGACACGGAGGGCCCGAACGACGGACTCGTCACCGTGCGCTCCGCGTCGCGGTGGCCCGGGGCCGAGGTGTGGGAGGCCGACCACGTGGACATGATCGGGTGGCGACGCGCCCTCACGGGCGCCCGCGCGCAGTCGGCCCGGGACGTGATCGTGCGGGCCGGATGGGCGCGACTCGTCGCACGACTGGCCGCGCTGGAGTAGGCTCTCCGTCTGCGGGGCCCCGCAGTCCCCGCGGAGGATCGACATCATGCCGAGGAAGTCCGCCGCAGCCGTCTTCACCCTCGTCCTTGCCGGCGCCGCCGCCGCGCACGGGGTCTCGACGTACGTCGAGGGGGTCGAGGACGCGGTGACGGCCGCCCGTTCCGGCGCGACCGGCGCGGAGATCCGCGCCCTCGACCGCATGGACGCCGCGCTCGGGAAGCACTCCAACGAACGGTCCATCGCGAACGAGGTGAAGGCCGTCTCGAAGTCGGCGAAGATCCTCGAGACCGCGCTCGCCGGAACGGAGATCGAACTGGCGCTCCGCGACGCGCACGACCAGGCGCGCGCCTCCTACCACCGGGACCTCGTGGTGTCTCTCGAGGCGCTCGACGGCGCGCTCGGCGCGCTCCACCTGCCCGAGTCCGCCCGGAGGAAGATCCAGAAGGCGCGCGACGGGACGGACGCCGCGCTCGCGCCGCTGCGGAAGGCGGCGCCCGACCCCGCGACGCTCTCGGGCGCGCTCACGCTGATCTCGGACGGCTTCTCGGCGGCGAAGGGCTTCACGCCCTGGGACGACGGGAACGACTCCGTCTGGGTCGTCTCGGAGTTCTTCTCCGTTCCCGCGGCGCAGTCGCCCGACCTCGACGGCGACCGCGACGGGGACAACGCGCTCCAGGGCCTCGCGGGGCTCGCCGGGGTCGATCCGGCGGCGCTCGCGAACGAGACGCTGGGGACCGCGGAGGAGGTCGCACTCCTCTGGCTCTGGGGCGTGCACGCCCTCAAGAAGGACGCGCTCGCGTTCGCGTCGCTGTCCGCCGGAGAGGACCGCGACGGGGAGCCGTCCGACAACTTCAGCGGCACGGAGCCGTTCGCGGTCACGTCCGTCCTCGCGGGCGACGGACGCCCGACGCCGCGCTCCTTCACGAAGGTCTCCGCAGGCCGCTTCGCGATCGATCTCTCCGGCGCGGCGGTCGCGGTCGGCGGGTTCGTCGTCCCCGCCGAAGGGATCGTGAAGGTGGACGGCACGGTCGATCCCGGCGCCGACGCGCCGGTCACGGGCCGCATCGCGATGGGGCTCCCGATCGACGCCGTCACGCAGTTCATGGAAGCGCAGGGCATCACGGTGGACGCCGGGGTCCTCGCCCTGCTCGGGCTCGCCGCGGACCTCGACCTCGACGGGAACGGGTCCATGGACGGAATCTCGCTCTGCCTCGGCTTCCGCGCGGTCCCCACCGGCGAGCTCTCCACCGACCGGTGATCAGGCCGCCCGCGGCGGAGGCGCCGGCGTCGCGCGCGCGAGGCGCCGCATCGCCTGCTCGATCCCGCCGACGGTCAGCGGGAACATGCGGTTCCCGAAGATCCCCTTCACGCGGCCGACGGTCTCGAAGGCGCGCCATCGCGCCTCCGGCATCGGGTTGATCCACGCGGCCCGCGGGTAATGGGCGACGAGCCGCTCGAGCCACGCGGCGCCGGTCTCGTCGTTCCAGTGGTGGATCGCGCCGCCCGGCGCGTCGAGCTCGTACGGGCTCATCGCGGCGTCGCCGACCACCACCAGCCCGTGGTCCTTCCCGTAGGTGCGGAGCACCTCGGCGGTCGCCGCGGTCCGCGACTCGCGCGGCCCCGACGTGCGCCAGAGCGTCTCGTACACGCAGTTGTGGAACTGGAACGGCACGAGCCGCGTGAACTCCGCGCGCGCGGCGCTGAAGAGCTGCGTGACGGTCTCGACGTGGTCGTCCATCGACCCGCCGACGTCGAGGAGGAGCAGCACCTTCGGCCGGTTCCGCCGCTCCGGGACGAACTGCGCGTCGAGGAGCCCCGCGTTCCGGGCGGTCGCGTCGATGGTGCCGTCCACGTCGAACACGTCGGGGCGCCCCTCGCGCGTGAAGCGCCGGAGACGCCGGAGCGCCATCTGGAACGTGCGGACGCCGACCTCCGCGTCGTCGTCGTAGTCCCTGAACTCGCGGCGGTCCCACACCTTGACCGCCGTGCGGTTCCCGGCCGAGACGGGGCCGATGCGGACGCCCTCGGGGTGGTACCCCATCGCGCCGAAGGGCGACGTGCCGCCCGTGCCGATCCACTTCGAGCCGCCGCGGTGGACGTCCTTCTGCTCGAGGAGCCGCTTCCGTAGCTCCTCCATCAGCTTCTCGAAGCCCCCGAGCGACTTGACGAGCGCCTTCTCCTCCTCGGAGAGCACCCGCCGCGCGAGCGCCTCCAGCCACCCGGCGGGCACTCCGGACGGATCGAGTCCTGCGCCCTCTCCGAGGTTCCCGAAGTGCGCGGCGAACACCCGGTCGAACCGGTCGTAGTGTCGCTCGTCCTTCACGAGCGTCGTGCGCGCGAGCTCGTAGAAGCGCTCGACGTCGAAGTCCGCGCAGCCCCGCTCGACGGCTTCGAGCAGCGTCAGGTACTCGCGGAGCGACACGGGCACCTTCGCGTCGCGGAGCGAGAGGAAGAAGCGGTCGAACACGCCGTCACGCCCTGCGCGAGCGGCGGAGCCCGGCGTGACGGACCGTCGCGGTGTCCTGCTCGTTCTTCAGCAGCGCGCCGAGGAGCGGCGCCTGCGCGTCCGCCCGGGCGAGGGTCTCGGCGGGGACGCCCTCGTGCACGAGGAGCTTCACCCAGTCGAGGAGCTCCGAAGTGGACGGCTTCTTCCGGAGCCCCGGCACGTCGCGGAGTCCGTAGAAGAGCGAGAGCGCCTCGCGGAGGAGCGCCTCCTGGAGTCCGGGGAAGTGCACGGCGACGATCCGCGCCATCGTCTCGCGGTCGGGGAACCGGATGAAGTGGAAGAAGCACCGGCGGAGGAACGCGTCGGGGAGCTCCTTCTCGTTGTTCGACGTGATGAAGACGAGCGGGCGCCGCTTCGCGCGGACCCACTCGCGGGTCTCGTGCACGAAGAACTCCATCCGGTCCAGCTCCTGGAGGAGGTCGTTCGGGAACTCGATGTCCGCCTTGTCGATCTCGTCGATCAGCAGCACGGCGCCCTCCGGCGCCTCGAACGCCTCCCACACGCGGCCCTTCACGATGTAGTTCCGCACGTCGCTCACGCGCGGGTCGCCGAGCTGCGAATCGCGGAGCCGCGCGACGGCGTCGTACTCGTAGAGCCCGTGCTGCGCCTTCGTGGTGGACTTCACGTGCCAGCGGAAGAGCGGCTTCCCGAGCGACGCCGCCACCTCCTCGGCGAGGACGGTCTTCCCCGTCCCCGGCTCGCCCTTCACGAGGAGCGGGCGCTCCAGCGCGACGGCCGCCTGCACCGCGGTGACGAGGTCCGGCGTCGTGACGTAGTTGCGGAGTTCCATGGAGCGCCGACTCTCGCCGATCCGGCGCCGCGCGCGCTACTCCGGCCCGAGGGCGGCGCCGACCGGCTCGTCCGAGGGGCGGCGGCCCCGCGGGCGGAGTTCGTCGAGCCACGCGGCGTCGTCGTCGCGTTCGTAGACGAGCACGCGGCCCCGCATCGCCGGGTCCCGCGCCCGGTGGTACCGCACGATGACGTCGTCGTCGGTCACCGCGACCACCTCGACCTTGCCGCTCTCGTGCGACATCACGAAGCGCGCGCGCTTCGCGAGCCCGGAGATGCCCCGGAGGGCCTCCTGGAAGATGTGCCACCCGCGCACGATCGGCACGCGGAACGGGAGGTTCCCGGCCGTGGGCCGTCCCTGGAACACGTAGTACTGCGGCGCGCCCGCGAACGACAGTTCGCGGAAGAGCGTGCGGAGGGTGTCCGCGTCGTCGTTGATCCCCGCGAGCAGGGGGCACTGGTTGACGACGATGACGCCGGCCCGGATCAGCGCGTCGATCGCGGCCACCGCGTCGCCGGTGAGCTCGCGCGGATGGTCGAAGTGCGCCATCAGGTACACGCGGCGGTCGGGGAGGCTGTGCATGCCGAGCATGCGCGGAAGCTCCGGGTCCCCGAGGATCCGGTGCGGGTTGA
Source organism: Planctomycetota bacterium (assembly GCA_022072415.1). Lineage (GTDB taxonomy): Bacteria > Planctomycetota > JAJSAM01 > JAJSAM01 > JAJVHW01 > JAJVHW01. The sequence continues at coordinate 59,966 of JAJVHW010000006.1, read as the reverse complement.
ACGCCGTCATCTTCGAGCCGATCCGGATGATCCGCACGTGGGGGATCGCGCGCACCCGGGCGAGGATCTCGCCGAGGCGGCGGGTGGAGAGGACCAGCGGATCGCCGCCGGTCAGCAGGACATTCGTGATCTCCGGCCGCGCCGCGATGTACTCGCAGCCGGGGCCGACGTCCATCGAGGTCTCGTCGTTCCCGTCCATGAACAGGCGCTTGCGGAAGCAGTACCGGCAGTACGCGCCGCACACCTCGTTCACGAGGAGGAGGGCGGTCTGCGCGTACTTGTGCTGGGTCCCCGGCGCGACCGTGTGCGCGGCCTCGTTCGACGCATCGAGGGCGCCCCAGTCCTCCGACTCCCCGGCGTCCGGGACGACGATCCGGCGGATCGGGTCCGCCGGGTCCGACCAGTCGATCAGGCCGAGGTAGCCGTCGTTCGCCCGGAACTTGTACTTCTCCGCGATCCGCTCGAGGTGGGGGCGGGCGTGGGCCGGGATCCCCGGAAGCGCGGCGAGGTTCGTCACGTAGCGGACGTTCGGCATGCGGTCTCCTCCGCCCGGCCTCCGGTTGCCTCCGGGAGCGGGGACGTTATAGTCGTATTATATGAGTACGCGCACGCCCGCACGAAACGTCGCCGAATCCGGGGGTGACCGCGCGACGCCGCGCGAGGCGCGCCGGTTCGAGGCGTTCCGCGAGCACCTGCGGCGCGACGGCCTGGCGCCGGTCACGCGCGCGTGCTACGCGTCGGACTGGGCCACGCTCGCGGCGTGCGCCGGTCCCCGGGGGCGGAAGTTCGACCTGAAGGACTTCGGACCGGCCAGGTTCGACCGGATGCGCCGGCGCCAGCTCGCCTCGGGGACCGCGCCGGCGACGCTGAACCGCCGGCTCTCCTTCCTCCGCCGCTACGCCGCGTTCGCCGCACGCGCGGAGCCGTGGCTCGAGCGCACGGCCCGCGGGTTCGCGGAGCTTCCGTTCCTCGACGTCGCCCGCAGGGACGCGACGGCGGCCCTCGACGCGGCGGGCGAGCGGCGCCTGCGGGCCGCGGCGGACGTGCTCGGCCCGCAGTGCGCGGCGATCGTGTCGCTGCTGCTCGGCACGGGGCTTCGCGCGGAGGACGCCGCGCGGATCCGGTCCGGCGACGTCCAGATCCGCGCCGGACGCGCGGAGTGGGTGCGGGTCCGGGGGCGCCGCCCGAAGCTCCTCCGTCTCGGTCCCTACGCGTCGGCCCGGATGGCCGCGCTCCTCGCCGAGAACCCGCGCCGGCGGGGAGGATTCCTGTTCCGGGTGGGCGGGCGGGCGGCGATGGACGCGCGTGCGGTCGAGGACGCCGTGCGCCGGGCCGCCGACGCGGCGGGCGTGCGCTGCACGGCGGAGTCGCTCCGGAGGACGTTCGTCGTGAGGTACCTCGCGGAGCACCCCGACGACGACCGCGGACTCGCGGAGGCGCTGGGCGTGGACGGTCTCGACGAGGTGCGGGCATATCGCGCGTTCACCGTGGCGGATCCCGCGGGACCGCGGCCGCTCGAGTGGCGCCACGTCACTCCCGAGGCGGCGAGCCGCGATCCGGAGTCGTTCGCGGTCGCGTCGTCGTGCGTGCGTGCGGTTCGCGACGAGATCCCCGCGGGTGCCGAAGTCCGCGTCGTCGCCGAGCGGGGAGACGTGGTGATGATCGTGCTCGCCGGGCCGATCCGCGTCCACGCCGGGGACCGCGCATGGATCGCGCCTTCGGGCGGCGCCGTGCTGGTGCCGCGGGGGTCCCGCTGCCGGATCTCGCCCGACGGACGGAGGGCCGCGGCCGTGCTCCGCGTGCAGTCCGTGGCGGCGGGTCGCGCCTGACGGGGCGTTGCGCGGCGGATCAGGACGCGGCGGCCCGGAGCGCCGCGGCACGTCCGGAGACGGCGAGGGCCGCGGCCTCGCGGCCGAGCGCAGCGAGCGACTCGGCGTACACCTCGAGCGTGTCCGCGGAGCCGGGGTGGTCCTTCCCCCGCGCCGACTCGTCGATCGCGAGCGCGCGCTCGAACAGCGGCACCGCGGTCTCGTGCCGTCCGAGCGCGGCGTGCTGCGTCGCGACGTTGTGGAGGCACGCGGCGACGACCAGGTGCGCGGGCCCGCGGACGCGCTCCCAGATCGCGAGGCACCGCCCGAACTGCGCGAGGGCCTCCTCGTGGCGCTCGGCCAGGGCGAGCACGTGGCCCAGGGCGTTCACGCTGGCGCAGACGTGCGGATCGTCCGGCCCGACGGAACGCTCCCACGCAGCGACCGCCGCGACCAGCGCCCGCTCCGCGTCTCCGAAGCGCGCGCGCGCGCCGTGGACGATCCCGAGGTGATGCATCGCGACCGCGTTCCGCGGGTCCCTCGGACCGCACCGAGCCGCGGCACCTGCGGCCTCGAGCAGAGCGGCTTCGGCGTCGTCGAAGCGCTGCGTGTCGATCGCGGCCTGCGCCGCCTCGAAGAAGCGGTCGCACTCGGCCTGGGGGGAACCCGTGTCGCCCATGGGAACGGGCCACTTTCGCCGGGACGACGGCCCGCCGCGCCGGAACTCCCGGGCGCGCCGGACGCCACTTGGGCGTCGTCCCGAAACAACTGACACACTTCGTCATGCGGGTTGCGACGTCCGTCGCCGGAAAACCCTGTACGAACGGATCGCAACCCGCACGCCAGCAAGCTGCCGCGATCCGGCGGCCGTCTGCTGCGTTGGGCTCGCGCCGCAACTCTCTCCGTCGAGTTGGCGCCGCTCGCCCGCCTTGCAGCCGGCTCGCCGCATCGCGGCCAAGTGTGTCACTTGTTTCGGGACGACGCCTTACACTCCCCGGCTTGACCGCCGCCCGCGACGCCTCCGCACGCAAGCCGCTCGAACGCCCGTGGCGCGTCTCCGTCGTCATCCCGTGCTTCAACGAGGAGGCGACGATCGCGGCCGTCGTGGAGAAGGTCCGCGCGGTGGACCTGTCGCACCTCGGAGCCTCGGTCGAGGTGGTCGTCGTGGACGACTGCTCGACCGACGGGACGCGGCGGGAACTCGAGCGGATCCGGGACCGGATCGACCGGCTCGTCCTGAAGGAGCGGAACGAAGGCAAGGGCGCGGCGATGCGCACCGGGTTCGCGACGGCGACCGGCGAGGCGGTGCTCGTCCAGGACGCCGACCTCGAGTACGACCCCCGCGAGTACGGGAAGCTCCTCGAGCCCATCGCCGACGGCCGCGCCGACGTGGTCTACGGCTCCCGCTTCCGCGGCGGCGAGGCGGGCCGCGTCCTCTACTTCTGGCACACCGTCGGGAACCGCATGCTGACGACGCTCAGCAACATGACGAGCGACCTCAACCTGACGGACATGGAGACGTGCTTCAAGGCCATGCGCCGCGAGTGCGTGCAGGGTCTCGTCCTCAAGGAGGACCGCTTCGGCTTCGAGCCGGAGATCACCGTGCGCCTCGCGCGCGCCGGGTGGCGGTTCTACGAGGTCGGGATCGGGTACGACGGGCGCACGTACGCCGAGGGGAAGAAGATTACGTGGAAGGACGGCATCGCCGCCTTCTGGCACATCCTCTGGTACGGGCTCACCGTGCCGAAGGGGCGCGGCGGCGGCTGATGAGGCCGTGAAGGAACCTGTCGCGGCGCGGCAGGTTCCATAGGGGCCTCTGCGCCCGGCGGGGAGGGAGCTCGCGTATCTCCGGCCCGTGCCGGGAAACTCGTGTCATCATCCCCGTTGCGGCGCCGGTCCTTCGCAGCCCGGCTCCGCGCGGAGGAGCGATCGATGCACGTCCGTCCGAACGCGGCGCGGGTCCTTCTGGGGCTCGCGCTGGCGGCAGCCGCGGCGCCCGCCGCAGCCCAGGAAGCCCCCGGCGCCGAGGGACCCCGCGACCTGCCGCTCCTCGGCGACGCGGCGAGCCCGGAGGCCGCCCGGAAGGCGTGGCCCGGCGGAGCGTCGAAGTCCGCGCGCGCCCCGGCGCGGCGCGTCTCGCTCCCTCCGATCGACGAGGCGTCGCTCCGCGCGCAGGACGAGGTCGAGAAGGCGCGTCCGGGCGCACTTGCGAAGCGCTGGAGCCGCGTCGGCGTGGAGCGCGCGACCGGCGTGATCCGCGTGCCCCCGCGGCCGTCGCGCTGGCGCGATGCGGAGACCGGCGGCGACGGCTCCCGCACGTGGACGGCGCTCGTCGAGTCCGCCGGAGCCCGAGGCGTACGCGTGAAGTTCTCCCGCGCGTCGCTGCCGCCGGGCGCGGAGCTGATCGTCTCCGACGCCGACGAGCCGAAGGAGGCCTACGGCCCGCTCCGCATGCCCGAGGACGGCGGCTTCCTCATGTCCCCGACGGTGTTCGGCGAGCGCGTGCGCGTGACGCTCCGCGTGCCGGAGGAGTCCCTCGACCGCCGCGTCTCGCTCGAGATCGACGGGATCACGCACCGCTACAAGGCGCCCGACGAGCCGTCGCACGTCCACGACGACGGAGCCGGACTCGCGGCGAACCTCTCCTGCATGAACAACATCGCGTGCGACGCGACGTGGAACGCCAACGTCTCCCGCGCCGTCGCCCGCTACGAGTTCACGAGCGGAGGCTCGACGTTCCTCTGCTCCGGCACGCTGCTCAACGACTCCGATCCGAACACGACGATCCCGTACTTCCTGACCGCGAACCACTGCGTCTCCACCGACAAGGTGGCGCGCACGATGGAGTTCTTCTGGGACTACAAGGCGTCCACGTGCGGCGGCTCGCCGCCCTCGATCGGGTCGGTGCCGCGCACCGTCGGCGCGCAGCTCTCCGTGACGTCGGATTCGACCGACGTGACGCTCGTCCGCATCACGGGCACGCTGCCCTCGAACCGGTACTTCTGCGGCTGGAACGCCGCGACGCCGCAGGAGGGGATCACGGTCCTCGGGGTGCACCACCCCGAGGGCGAGCACATGCGGATCAGCTACGGCGAGCTGACCGACCGGACCGGCGCGTTCCACACGGTCACGTGGGACGACGGCGTGACGGCGCAGGGATCCTCCGGCTCCGCGCTCTTCAACGCGCAGCAGCAGGTGATCGGGCAGCTCTGCTGCGGGCTCTCCTTCTGCAACGCGCTGCGGGACCCAGACGACTACGGGCGCTTCGACGTGAGCTACGAGAACTTCCTCGCGCCGTTCCTCGGCGACGGGCAGCCGCCCGTGCCCATGCCGGACGCGTGGGACCCGACGGACGACACCGGCGCAGGCGCGACGGACATGGGCCCGCCGCCCGGGAACGCGGCGTCGCACGGGCTCCACACCCTCCAGACCACCGATCCCGAGGACTGGTTCGCGTTCGACCTCGCGCAGGGCACGACGTACGTGTTCCAGGCGTCCGGCCCGGTGCGCGCGGACCTGTCGCTCGACGCGGGCGGCGCGAACGTCGTCGCCGCCGACTCCGGCGTGGCGGGGACGGGGTTCCGCATCCAGCACGTCGCGACCGCGACGGCGCGGCACTGGCTCCGCGTCCGCCGCGCGCTGGCGTCCGACACGTCGTACTCCCTCGTCTACTACGCGCCGGCGGGGGAGCTCCCGGCGGCGGTGAAGCGGCTCCGCGCGACCGTGAACCGGAGGGGCGTCGTCAAGCTCACGTGGAAGGACCGCGCGGCCGGCGAACAGGGGTACCGCGTCGAGCTCGAGGGGCCGTCGGGGTTCGTCACGCTGACGAACCTCGGAGCGGGCGCGAAGTCGTACAAGCACCGCCCGGGCCCGGGGCAGCACACCTACCGCGTGGGGCCCTACGACGCGAACGGCTTCGCGGGGACGGCGATCACGGTGAACGTGTCCGGCTCGCCGGGGCTCGACGCGTTCGATCCGGAGGACGACAACGGCGCCGGCGCGACGGACCTCGGGTCCGATTCATTCGGCACGACGTCGCAGCACGAGCTCGACGCGAACGACATCGCCGACTGGTACGCGATCGACCTCGTCGCCGGGAACACCTACGCCTTCTACACGACCGGGGACGGCGACACGGTGGGGACGATCTTCGCCGACGCCGGAGGCACGCTCGAGCTCGGCTACGCGGACGACTACACGGACATCTTCGGGCAGACGGACTACAACTTCTTCCTCGAGTACACGCCCTCGTCCAGTGGGACGCACTTCCTGCGCGTGACTGCCTATCCGACCGCGCCGCGGGCGAGCTACCGCCTGTCCTGGACCATCCAGTGACGCTGCAGGTGCCGCGCCGTTCCTGCCGATGAGGCGGCGATGCGCTTCGTCGTCCCCCTGGCGTCCGCCGCCGTCCTCGCCCTCGGGGCGCGGGGCGCGGCCGACGAAGTCCGGCTCTCCGGCGGAGGGACGCTCGTCGGCGAGGTGAGCGAGACGGACACGCACGTCCGCGTGGCGGTCGCGGGCGGCGCGGTCACGCTGCCGCGGGACCGGGTCGCGTCGATCGAGCGGACGCCCGGAGCCTCCGCTCCGCCCGCCGGGGCCGTCGGCGCGCTCCCCGACGACCCGTCGGCCGACGCTGCGCTGCGCGCGCTCCACGGACCGGGCGCGGGGCTGGTGGTCACCGCGCACTACCGCATCGCGCACGATGCCGGCGTCCGGGACATGCGCGCGCGGGCCGACCGGTTCGAGGCGGCGTACGCGAAGTTCCATGCGTGGTGCGCATCGCTCGGCATCCCGGCGGCGCAGGTCGGCCGAAAGCTCGAGGTGCGCGTCTTCGCCAGCTTCGAGCGGTTCGCCGCGGCGCTCGCGCGTCCCTCGGACGAGGTGAAGGGGCTCACCGGGATCTACGACCACGGGGCCGGGCGCGTGCTCGTCTACGACGTCGAGGAGTCGCCGGACGTGCGCGCGGCGCGGACGGCGATCTCCGAGGCGGAGGAGAAACTCGCCGCGGCGCGGTCGGCGCTGCTCGGCGTGCAGCAGGCGATCGCATCCCTGACGGCCGAACGCGCCGCGGTGCGGGGCGCGTCGGCGCGTGCGGCACGGGACGCCCTCGACGCCCGCCTCGCCGCGGTCCGCGCGGACGAATCGTCGGCCCGGGAGTCCGTCGAGGGCCTCGAGCGCGAGATCGAGGCGCGTCGGCGCGCCCTCGACGAGCATGTCGAGCGCGAGTCGTTCGCGTCCGTCACGCACGAGGCGGCGCACCAGGTGGCCTTCGCGACCGGGGTCTGCCGCGCGGGCCAGCCGCTCTGGCTCGTCGAGGGGATCGCCACGCTGTTCGAGGTGCAGGGGCGCGGGACGTTCGTCCCCGACGCGCCGAACCGCGCCCGGCTCGGCGACCTGCGCGGCGCGCGCGCGGCGGGACGCCGCACGCGGCTCGCGGACATCCTCTCGGACCGGGTGCTCGCGGCCGGCGCCGCCGGCCGCTCCGCGGCGTACGCGGAGTGCTGGTCGGTCGTCCACTTCCTCGCGCGGAAGCACCCCGCCGCGCTCGCCGCGGCGGTCGCGGAGCGCGATCCCGCCCGAGTCGCGGCCCTCGTGCTCCCGCTCGAGACCGAGTGGGAGTCGTTCCTGAAGCCGCTCGTCGCTGCGGGACCGAACTGACGGAGAGACCCATGCGAACCACGCGCAACGCCGCCGCCGCCGCTCCGCTCCTGCTCGCGGCCTGCGGCACCACGAGCATCCACTTCGAGAACGACATCTTCGGCGCAGGCAACCGCAGCGACCGCTACTACACGAGCGGGTTCCGCGTCTCGTCGATGTTCGACGCCGACGCGACGCCGGAGTGGATGCGCGCCGCCGCGTCGGCCACGCCGCTCTACGAGCGCGGCTCCACGACGCAGATCGGGGCGGTCGTCGCGCAGGAGGTCTACACGCCCGAGAAGATCAAGCTCCGCCGGAGGATCGAGGACGACCGCCCGTACGCGGGCTGGCTCTACGCCGGCCTGCTCGTGGCGAATGCGGGGCGGCGCGCGGGCGAGCACCCGGTCGGAGACTACGCGAGCACGTTCGAGGTGGACGTGGGCGTCACCGGCGCCGCGTCGCTCGCCGAGGACGCGCAGAAGCTCGTCCACGACTGGACCGGGTCCGACCGCCCGCGCGGGTGGCGCCACCAGGCGGCGAGCGAGGCCGGAATCGTCGGCACCTACGAGTACCGCCGCCGTCTCGCAGCGGGCGAGGCGTTCTCGCAGATGGACTGGGACGTGCTCGGCAAGGTCGGGGCGAGCCTCGGGACGATCCACGCGAACGCCGTGGGGGGCCTCCAGGCGCGGCTCGGCTGGCGGCTGCCGCGCGACTTCGGCGTCAACACGATCCACACCACGGCGATCGAGGTCCCCGACGACGGCGACCGCGGCTCGTCGCCCCGCTGGTACGTGTTCGGCGGCGCCGACGCGCGCGCCGTCGGCCGGAACGCGTTCCTCGACGGGCCGCTGTTCCACGACGGGCACGACGTGGACAAGGAGCCCCTGGTCGCGGAGCTCCGCGCGGGGATCGCGCTGGAGTTCGGGAAGTTCCGCATCGCCTACACGCACGTCCACCGCACCGACGAGTTCGAGGGGCAGGACGGCGGCCAGCGGTTCGGGTCGCTCTCGATCGGGTGGACCTGGGACTTCTGACGCGCCGCGAATCCGTGTTCCGCGCGGCCCGGGCGACGAAACTCCGCGCTTTGCATCCCAAGGAGGCGTTCATGTTCGGATCAGGCGGAGACACCCCGGCACCCAAGGCGAACGTCCCCGGCGCGGGGAAGCTCCACGCGCGGTTCGTGACGTCGGCCGGGCCCATCGAGTGCGTCCTCCACGAGAAGGAGGCGCCGCGCACCGTGGACAACTTCGTCGCGCTCGCGACGGGCACCGTCGAGTGGACGACGCCGAAGGGCGCGAAGTCGAAGGACCCGCTCTACACGGGCACCGTGTTCCACCGCGTGATCCCCGAGTTCATGATCCAGGGCGGCTGTCCGATGGGCACCGGCACCGGCGGACCCGGCTGGAAGTTCAAGGACGAGTGCACGTCCGCCCTCCGCCACGACGGCCCCGGCGTCCTCTCGATGGCCAACGCCGGCCCCGGCACGAACGGCTCGCAGTTCTTCATCACCGAGGTCGCGACCCCGTGGCTCGACGGCAAGCACACGGTGTTCGGCAAGGTCACCCAGGGCGCCGAACTGATCGCGAAGATCGCCCGCGCCGGGAACGCGAAGACCAAGCTCGACCGCGTCGAGATCTTCAGGGCCTGAGGGGCTTCTTCAGAGCCTCTGACGCCGTCCCCGGGCGGGTAGGATCCGGCCCGTGCGGCGGGCGATGCTCCTGCTCCTCCTCTTCGCAGGCGCGGCCCGCGCCGGGGAGCCTTCGTCGGACCTCCGCGCGACGTTCGACGAGATCCGGCGGCGCGGCGCGTGGGGGGAGCTTCTCCGCGCGGCCGATGCCGTGCTCCTCGGCGCGAAGGACGACCTCGTCGGCTGGGAGTTCCGGGCGTACGCGCTCCACAAGCTGGGGCGCCTCGACGAGGCGGCGGCGGCCTATGACCGGGTGACGCGGATCGACCGCGGGCACGCGTGGGCGTGGACGCAGCTCGGGAACCTCCAGGTGGAGCTCGGCCGGACGGACGAGGGCGCGGCGTCGCTCGAGATCGCCGTGGCGCTCGCCCCGGAGTCGGCCGACGCGTGGAAGAAGCTCGTCCGAGCGCTCCGCGCGGGGAGGCGGTGGGACGTCGCGCTCGCGCGGACCGCCGACGCGGCGGAGCAGGGGATCGAGCCAGCGTGGTGCGCCGCGGAGCGGGCCACGCTGCTCTGGACGCGCGGCGACGCGGCGGCGGCGAAGGCGGCGTGGGCCGAGGCGCGGAAGGCCGGGGCGGACGCGGACGCGTGCGACGTCGGCGAGCGGCTGGTCGCGTGGGACCTCTCGCTCTCCGCGCCGGACCGCATGCGCGCCGCGAACGGGTCGCCGTGGACGTTCGAGGCGGCCGGGATCGCCGTGGAGACGCGGATCGGTCCGTCCCTCCCCCGCGACGTCGAGGCGGCGCTCGCCGGTGCGGCGCGCGAGTGCGCGGAGTTCCTCGGGACGCCGACGCCCGGGACCCGCGTCACGCTCGTCTTCTCCCGCACGCTGGACGAGCACGAGGCGCACCGGCGGCGGCTCTTCCCCGCATCGCTCCCGGGTCGCGCGTTCACGATGCCGACGGGGATGGGACGCGGCGAGGCGGGCGGCGCGCGCATCCACGTCCATGCCGGGCGGTCCGACCTCGCGAAGACGCTCCGTCACGAGATGTCCCACGCGCTTCTCTACAGCCGGTCGGCGCGGCGCGGCGTGCCGTCGTGGCTCGACGAAGGCGCCGCGACGCACCTCGAGGACCCCGGGCCGCGGCCGGACCTCGTCGCCACGATCGCGGACGCGGCCGGGCGGAGGGCGCTCCCGACGGCGCTGAACCTCGTCCACTCGGGGCCGCCCGAGTTCGCGGGCGCCGACGGACGCCTCCGGTACGCGCTCTCGTGGGCGCTCGTCCGGCACCTCGTGGCCTCGCGCGGCGCCGAGCGGTTCCGGAAGGTCGTCGCCGACGCCGGGACCGACGTCCGAGGGGGGCCGGCGGCCGAACTCGGCCGTCTCCTCGGGGTGACGCTCGAGGGCCTCGAAGGCGAGCTCGCGGCGGCGGTCGAGGCGGCCGCCGGGACTCCGCGAAACCGGTGAGCGTCGGCAGGTGTTCCTGAGACGGAGGAACCGATGTCCCGAATGACCCGACCGGCCGCGCTGTTCACCCTGCTCGCGTTCGCCGCCGCCGCCTTCGCCGAGGACCCGCCCGCCGGGAAGGCGAAGGAGGAGGAGAAGCCGAAGGACGCCGCCGCGCAGGTCGCGGCCGAGGCCGACGCGCTCATCGCGAAGATGAACGACGCGAAGTTCGCTGCCACGCGGCTCGACGGGGCGACCGGCGCGCTCTCCGTCCAGGACGCGAAGCTCCTCCCGGTCCTCGTGAAGCTCCTGAAGGACTCGGACGCCGACGTGCGGCTCGCGGCCGTGAAGGCGCTCGGCGCGCGCACGGCCGACGACCAGAAGAAGAAGGCCGCCGAGGCGCTCGGCGCCCGGATCAAGTTCATCGAGAAGGACGTGAAGGACCAGATGGAGCTCATCGCGGTGGCTAAGAGCCTCCACGACCTCGCCCAGCCGTGCACGATCGACGCGCTGCTCGACGGCATCCAGGACGACTCCGACCTCGATGTCGCCGAGGCGCGCGCCATGGCCGTGGCGAACGTGCCGTGCGCGGAGGCGATCGAGAAGCTGATCGACCACATGTCCCGGCGAGGCCGGAACGGCTCCGGCATGCAGTCCCTCTACCGCAAGGCGCTCCAGTACGCGACCGGCGAGCGGGGCGTCGTCGATCCGGACATGTGGCGGAAGTGGTGGAAGGACAACAAGGCCACGTTCGACTTCGACCTCGCCGCCGTGAACCGCGACAAGGCCCGCGGCGCGAAGGAGGACCGCGACCAGCGGAAGCGGGACCGCGAGGGGAAGAAGAAGGACTAGTCCGGGTCCTGCACGAGAGTTCGCGCGGGAACGGCATCCAGTTCGCGGACTGCCTGCATCGTGCGTCGATGTCGTACGACGACATCGCACGGCGATTCCGCGGTCGTCCACGCGGCGACGGTCACGCGCGAACCGTCGCGAATGATCCGGGCTGGCGGCGGCGGTCGTACGATGCCCTCGTGGGCATCGTCGTCGCATCCGGAGCCGCGCTGCGCGGGTTCGCGCTGTTCCTCGGCGGCTTCGCCTCCGTGAACGCGCTCGCCGGGCTCGCCGTCCCCGCATTCGACGCCAACGGAACATGGATCGACGCGCGGCCGCTCGGCGGCGCCGCGCTCCGCGTCGTCCTCGCCGCCGCGGGCGCGGCGATGGCCGCCTGGGCGGTCGGCCTGCCCCGGGCGCGCGTCCCGGCGATCTGCGCGGCGGCGTCGCTCGCGGCCGTGACGCTGGCCGATGCGGTCCGCGTGATCCGGCTCGACCTCGAGGGCGCGGTGGACACGCCGTGGATCTCGCTGTCGCTCGTCTTCGCGGCGCTCCTCGCGTGCGTCGCCGTCGCGGCGGCCCGTGACGGGAACGCGTCGCGGGCGCGACTCCCCGTCGTGGCGTGGGCCGCCGCCGCGGCGCTCGCGTTCCCGCTCCTGCTCATGGCGACGACGGGGACGAGCCGGTACGCGCGACGGGCCGACGCGATCGTCGTCCTCGGCGCCCGCGCCTACGCCGACGGACGTCCCTCCACGTCCCTCCGCGACCGCGTGACGACCGCGTGCGCCGCATGGCACGAGGGTCTCGCGCCCCGTCTCGTGCTCTCCGGCGGCCCGGGCGACGGCGACGTCCACGAGACGGAGTCGATGCGCCGCCTCGCCGCGTCGCTCGGCGTTCCGCCCGACGCGATCGAACTCGACCCCGCGGGGCTGGACTCGCGGAGCACGGTCGCGAACGCCGCGGCGCTCCTCGGACCCGGCGCGCGGGTGCTCGTGGTGAGCCACGGATGGCACCTCCCGCGCCTCGATCTCGCGTTCGAGCGGCGGGGGCTCCGCGCGTACACGGTCCCGGCCGTCCCGTCGGAGCGCGTCACGAAGACGCCCCTGTTCGTCGCGCGGGAGTGCCTCGCGTGGTGGAAGGACTGGCTGCTCGGGGCGTGACGTCAGGCGTCGTCCCGAAACAAGTGACACATTTGGCCGCGATGCAGCGAGCCGGCTGCAAGGCGGGCGAGCGCCGCCAACTCAACGGAGCGAGTTGCGGCGCGAGCCCAACGCCGCAGACGGCCGATGCATTGCGGCAGCTTGCTGGCGCGCGGCTTGCGAGCCTGGACCGCTGGATCCGCATCGAAGGACCGCCGCAAGCCGCGTGACGAAATGTGTCAGTTGTTTCGGGACGACGCCTCAGGCGTTGCGGGCGTTCCGGAGGATCGCGTCCATCCGGTCGAGGTACGAGGCGAGCGCGGCGCGGCCCTTCGGCGTGATCGAGAACTCGGTCTTCCGCGCTTCGCCGCGGAACCGCTTCGCCTGGACGACGTAGCCCGCCTCCTCGAGGCGCCGGCCGTGCACGGCGAGGTTCCCGTCGGTCAGGCCGAGCGCGTCGCGGAGGTCCGTGAACGCCGCGGGGGACTCGGCGGCGAGGGCCGCGAGGATGCCGAGACGCACGCGCTCGTGGACGAGCGGGTCGAGCCCCGCGCCGTCCCGGAACAGCGCAGCCGACGCGCGCACCTTCCGGGTGCGTTCAGCGGTCATCGCGCCTCCGGTCGAGGAGGAGGACCGCGACGCCCGCCGCGACGTGCCCCGCGCCGAGCCCGGCGGCGAGGAGTTCGTTCCCCATCCGCGCGGGAAGGACCAGCGCCGCCGCGCCGCACGAGGCGATCCAGAGGCCCGCCACCGCGACGATCCGCGTGGCGCCGAGCGCCGCCGCGAAGAGGCCGACGCCGTAGAACAGCATCCAGAGCGCGGGGACGAGCGCCGTCTGCCCGCGGGAGACGAGGGGCACCGTCACCAGCGCGCCCGCGGCGACCGCGGGAAGCAGTGCCGCGAGGAACCTGCGCGCCGGGCCGGAGAAGGCCGGCATCCCCGAGCGGCGGGCCTTCACGGCCACCGCGGCGAGGCCGACGGCGATCCCCGCGCCCGCGGCCGCTGCCCAGATCCAGAGCCAGGTGCGCGCGTCGCGCGCCTGCTGCGCGAGCGCCGCGGCCGTGAACGCGATCCCGCCGAGCGCCGCCACTCCGGCGCCGGGGATCGCCGTGAAGCGCCCGGAGCGCTCGAGGGTCTCGCGGATGAACCGCAGGTCGTCCGCGGCGTGCTTCGCGGAGGCGGTCGGGCGGGGTTCGCGGCGGGTCACGGGCACGAGCATCGCCCCTCGGCCTTTGCCGTGCAAAGTCTCCCCTGCGCCGCGGGGCCCCGAAACCCTGCCGGGCGGGGCGGACGGCGGGGACAATCCCGCGCATGGGCCCGACGGCGGCTGAGCTTCCGCGCGGTTTCGTGCGGCGGTCCTCGGGGGGCGCCGACATGGTGCTCCGCGAGGACGTCGCCGACGCGCTGGCCGCGTCGCTCGCCGACCCCGCGTCGGCCCGCCTGCGGGCGGTCCGCGAGTTCCGCGGGCGCGGGCGGCCCTTCTCGGTGGAGGTTCCCGGAGCCGGGCGCGTGTTCGTGCGCCCGTACCTGCACGGCGGGGTGCTCGGCCGCGTGACCGGGGCGCGCCACGTCGGCGACGGGCGGTTCCTCGGCGAGCTTCGCGCGCACGTGGACGCGGAGGCCGCGGGAGTCCCCGTCTGCCGCGCGCTGGGCGTCGTGTCGCGGCGTGCCGACGCGCTGTTCCGCGCGGGATGGCTCCTGCTCGAGGAGGTCCCCGGTGCCCGCGACGTCGAGCAGGCGCTCGCCGAGGGCCTCGCGCCGGCCGCGCGCCGCGCGATCCTCGCCGCCTCCGGCCGGTCGATCCGCGCCCTTCACGACGCGGGCTTCGACCACCCCGACCTCCACCTGAAGAACCTCCTCGCCGACGGTGCCGCGGTCCGGGTCCTCGACCTCGACCGCGTGAAGCGCGCGCGTCCGCTCCCGCGCGAGAGGCGGCTCGCCGGACTGTTCCGGTTCGACCGCTACGCCGCGAAGGTCGCCGCGGCGGGGCACCCGGTGACCCGGGCGGACCGCATGCGGGTCCTCCGCGCATACGCCGGCGCCGACTGGCCGTCGCGCGACGACCTCCGCGCCCTCGCCTCGCGGCTCGCGGCGCACATCGCGCGGCACGACGCCGTCCGCCCCGTCCGGGGGGCCGCGCTGTGACGCGTCCGAAACTCTCCGTGTGCATCGTCGCGATGAACGAGGAGGCGAACATCTCCGACTGCCTCAGTTCGGCGGACTTCGCGGACGAGTGGGTCGTGGTGGACAGCCATTCGACGGACCGCACCCGCGAACTCGCCGCGGCGGCCGGGGCGCGTGTGATCGAGCGCGACTGGCCGGGGCACGTGCAGCAGAAGAACTTCGCGCTCTCGGAGGCGACGCACGACTGGGTGCTCTGCCTCGACGCCGACGAGCGCGTCTCGCCGGAGCTCCGCGCGTCGATCCTCGCCGCGCTCGGGTCGCCGGGCGACGCCGCCGGCTTCGAGTGCGCGCGGCGCACGTTCTACCTCGGGCGGTGGATCCGGCACGGCGGCTGGTATCCGGACCGGAAGCTCCGGCTCTTCCGGAGGAGCCGCGCGCGGTGGGGCGGGACGAACCCGCACGATCACGTGGTGACGGACCCCGGGGGCGGCCCGGTGCGGCGGATCGGCGGGGATCTCCTCCACCTGAGCTACCGCTCGCTCTCCGACCATCTCCGCACGATCGACTCGTTCACGTCGATCGCGGCGCGCGAGAAGCATGCGGCCGGACGGCGCGCGGGGCTCCTCGACCTGACGCTCCGCCCGTTCGGGAAGTTCGTGCGGATGTACGTGCTCCGCGCGGGCTTCCTCGACGGCGCGGCGGGCTTCTGCGCGGCCGTGTCGGGCGCCTACTACGTCTTCCTCAAGTACGCGAAGCTCCGGGAGCTCGGACGCGACCTCTGGAGGCCGGATGCCCGCTGAGGCGACGGTGACGTTCGACGCCTCGGGGCTCCGATGGACCGCGGAGGCGGCGACCGCGGAGGCGGTGCGCGCCGGGATCGCCGGGCGGCTCGGCGAGATCGACGGCGCGCCCGGCGTCGCGGTGCTCAAGCGGAACCTCGTCCGCGCGGTGTTCCGCGTGCCGATGCCCGGCGGCGGCCGCGTGATCGTGAAGCGCTACCGCGTGTCCGGCGCGCAGGACGTGGTGAAGTACGCGGTGAAGGACTCCCGCGCGAAGACCGAGTGGGACGTCGGCCGCGCGCTCGACGCGGCGGGCATTCCGACGTCGGTGCCCCTCGCCTTCGGAGAGCGGCGCGCAGGAGGCGTGCTCCGCGACGCGGCGCTGGTCACGCGCGAGATCCCCGACGCGCTCCATCTCAACGCGTTCGTCGAGAAGCACATGCTCGGGGGCGCCGCCGCCGAAGGCGACCGCGCCGAGGCGGACCGCCGCGCGGCGCTCCGCGGCGCGCTCTACGACGCGCTCGCGCGCCTCGTCCGCCGGATGCACGACGCGGGGTTCGTCCACAACGACTTCCACGGCGGGAACCTCCTCGTGAACGGGCCGCCGGACGCGCCGTCGCTCCACGTGATCGACCTCCACTCGGTGACGCGCCCTGCGCGCCCGTCGGAGTCGGCGCGATGGTTCGACCTCGTGAAGCTCCTCCACTCGATGCTCACGTGCAGCACGGAGGAGGAGCGGCGCAGGATCTGCGAGACGTACGCGACCGCGGGCGGACCGTCGGGCACGCGCGTGGAACGCCTGCTCGCGGAAGGCGCGCTCTCCGCGGCGCTCGAGCCGGAGCTCGCGAGGATGGAGCTCCGGCGCGTGCGGAGCCGCACCGACCGGAGCCTCGCCCGGTCGTCGAAGTTCGACGTGACGGCCGCGGAGGGGATGCGCGTCCATCACCTCCGGACCCTCGACGCCCGCGCGCTCGCGGGGCTCGTCGCGCCGCACCTCCGCGACGTGGCGGCGAAGGCGAGGAACGTGCTGAAGGACGGGAGCCGGTCCGCGCTCACGCGCCAGAGCCTCCCGCCGCCGGAGGAGGGCGGCGCGCCGCGCAGCGTGATCGTGAAGCAGTACCGGCGGGGCGGCGCGATGGACCGGGCGAAGAACCTCGTGCGGACTCCGCGGGCCGTGGCCGCATGGGTCGCCGGGAACGGGCTCCTCGTCCGCGGCTTCGACGCGGCGGAGCCGCTGGCGCTCCTCGTCCGCGGGCGCGGCGCGGCGCTCGGGGACGCGTTCCTCGTGATGGAGGACCTCGGGGACGGCACGCGGTCCGATCTCGTGGTGCTCGCGCGCCACGCGTCGGCCCCCGACGCCGCGCGCCGGGCCGAGAAGCGCGCGCTCGTCGAGGCCGCTGCGTCGCTCGTCCGCCGGCTCCACGACGCGGGCGTCTACCACGGCGACCTGAAGGCGGTGAACCTGTTCCTCCGCCGCGGAGCGGCGGCGGGGCCCCGGCTCGTGCTGGCCGACTACGACCGCGTGGAGTTCGACCGCCGCGTGCCGTTCCGCCGGCGGGTGAAGAACCTGGCGCAGCTCTCGGCGAGCGTGCCCGTGTGCATCTCCCTCGCGGACCGCCTGCGGTTCTTCCGCGCGTACGCCGCGGGGCGTCCCGAGGTGGCTGCGGGGTGGAAGGAGTGGTTCCGCCGCGTCGCGGCGGAGTGCCGGCGGAAGATCGTCGTCCGCATGGACCCGATCGAGTGAGGATCCACGTCTTGCGCATCCTGCATCTCTTCGCGAACTGGAAGTGGACCGGTCCGGCGGAGCCGGCCGTGAACCTCGCGGCGCAGCTCCGCCAGCGCGGGCACACGGTGGAGTTCCTCTGCGGGCGCGAGGTGGAGCCGCTCCCGAACGACGTGGCCGACGAGGCCCGCCGCCGCGGGCTCGAGCCGCGGCTCGTGCTCCGCCTCGGCAAGCACCGGAACCCCATCTGGGACGCCCTCGACCGCCGCGCGCTCCGCGCGTGGCTGAGGAAGCACCGCCCCGACGTCATCCACTGCCACCTCCCGAACGACCACCGCATCGCGCTCGGCGCGGCCGAGGGGCTCGGGATCCCGATCGTCCGTTCGCTCTACGACGGCGATCCGCCGCCGGTCACGAAGGACACGAAGACCCTCCTCCGCGGCGGATGCGCGGGCGTCGTCGCCATCAGCGAGCGCGTGCGGAACTCCGTGGTCCAGCGGTTCGGCCTGGAGGAGGAGCGCGCGATCTGGGTGGACGGCGCGGTGGACCTCCGCCGCTTCAACCCCCGGGCGAAGGGGCTCCCGGACCTCCGGAAGGACTACGGGATCGAGCCGGAGGACTTCGTCGTCGGGATCGTCGCGCGCATGCAGCGTCACCGCCGGTTCGAGGTGTTCTTCGAGGCGATGACGCAGGTCGCGCGGCGCGTGCCGCGCATGAAGATCCTGCTCGTCGGACGCGGGACGTGGATGGACGAGGTCGCGGTGAAGCCGGCCGCGCGGAAGGACCTCCAGGGCAAGGCGATCTTCACGGGCTACCGTCGCGGGTCGGAGTACGTGGCGACCCTCCGCTGCATGCACGCGAAGGTGTACCTCGTCCCCGGGAGCGACGGCTCGTGCCGCGCCGCGCGCGAGGCGCTCGCGATGGGCGTGCCCGTCGTCGCCGCGCGCCGCGGGCACCTCGTGGACCTGATCGAGGACGGCGTGAACGGGATCCTCGTCGGCGATTCCCCCGACGAACTCGCGTCCGCGCTGATCCGCCTCGCCGAGGACGCCTCCTTCCGCGAGCGGCTCTCCGCGTCGGCCCACGACATCGCGCACCGCCGCTACGGACTCGCGCTCCAGGCGCGGCGGATCGAGGCGTTCTACGAGGTGATCCTCGGAAAGCGGGCCGCCGGGACTGCGTAGAGCGCCGGTCGGATAGACTCCGGCGCAGCCGGGAGGTCTCCGATGACTCGATCGCGTTCCGCCGTCCTCGTCGTGTCGCACCTTGCGCTCCTCGTCGCCGCAGCGTCTGCGCGCGCCGACGTGGACGTGGCCGTGCGGAACGGGTTCAAGGCGCGCGGAACGCTGAACCCCGCGGCCGAGTTCGAGACGTACCGGATCGAGATCCCGGCAGGGGCGACGCTCAAGGTGTCGGTGAAGGGGCGGAAGGCGAAGGGCGCGCCGGCCGCACCGCGGGCGGGGTTCGAGATCGTCGCGCCGACGGCGGGGGACCTCACCGACGCGACGCCGACGACGCCGAAGGGCGCGACCGGCGCGGCGTGGAGCGGCTTGGTGCCCGAGACGGGCGTGTACCGCATCGTCGTGTCCGGCGACGGCGTCGTCGGCGACTACGACGTCACCGCGTCGTGGTCCGTCCCGAAGAAGACGCCGTTCGGAGGCGACACGAGCGGCGGCGAGGTCGAGGTCCCGTTCGAGTTCGCCGCGGGGACGCAGGTGTCGTTCGTCGTGAAGCGCGCGCAGGGGAGCGCATCGCTGCCGCGACTCGACAGGATCTGCTCCGACGGCGGATGCGGCGCGATCTTCGCGCCGCCGCGCGAGGGCGCGACGTCGCACTCCGGCCGCGGGACGATCTCTTCCACCGGGACGTGGCGCATCTTCGTCGCCGACGCGGGCGCGGGCGGTCCGTTCACCGGGACGGCGACCGCGACCCTGCCCCGGGAGACCTCGAAGCGGGTGGATCTCACCGACCGGAAGCTCGGGCCCGGCGACGGGTCGCTCGCGACCGGCGCCGTCGTCGGCGCGGAGGGCGGGATGGTCGCGGTGGACGACGCGCTGTCGCCGGTGGACGGCGCGTCGGTGGACGTGCCCGGCGGCGCGCTCGCCCTTCCGACCGGGATCATCGTGGGCACGGGCGCCGCCGTGGCTCCGAAGGCGGAAGACGTCGCGGGCGGCGGACCCGCGGTGTTCTTCGGGCCCGAGGGCACGTCCTTCGCCGTGCCTGCCACGGTCACGATCCCGTACGCCCCGCTCCCTCCCGGAACGACGACCGACGACCTGCGGATCTTCGTGCGCGACGCGAAGGGCAAGGTGACCGAGGTCGTCCTCGCGCCGCCCGCGGCGTTCGTGTTCGACACGGTGAACCGCACCGTCTCGTTCCCGGTCGCGCACTTCAGCACCTACCAGGCGTTCCGCCCGCGGGGCGTCGTGGACTGGGACCTCGACGCAGACGGGCTCGCCGACCTCGTCGTCGGCTCGCCCGGGGAGAACGGCGACCGCGGCAGCGTGAGCGTGTTCCGCGGCGGGACGATCGCCGCGACGACGTCGGCGTCGTCCGCGAGCCCGAAGTTCACGAACGGGACCCCGGGCGACGAACTGGGCCGCTTCGTCGCGTCCGGCGACCTCGACGGGGACGGGGTCGCAGACCTCGCCGTGTCGGCGCGCCAGCCGGCGACGGTGGGCATCCTGTTCGGGAAGTCCGGGTTCGGCGCGTCGGGCGACGCGGACATCGAGATCACGGGATCGGCGGCCGACCCGAACTTCGGGAACCAGTTGCACATCGCCGACGTGACCGGCGACGGCGTGGACGACCTGATCGTGGGCGACGAGTCCAACAACCGGACCGGGACCGGGAACGGCGCCGTGCTGATCTTCTTCGGGCCGCTGACCGCGAGCACCACCGCGGACGCGGCCGACGTGATCCTGACGGGCGAAGCCGCGTCGGACCTCTTCGGCGCGGCGATCGCGTCGGGGGACCTGATCGGGAGCGGCGCGAGGGACCTGGTCGTCGGCGCGGACCAGATCGACACGGCGGGCGCCACCGGCAGGTGCTACGTGTTCGCGGGGCCCATCGTCGCGGGGACGCGCCCGGCGTCCACCGCCGACGTGATCCTCACCGGCGAAGGGACCGATTCGGGGTTCGGGATCCCGCTCGCCGTGGGCGACGTCACGGGAGGCGGCCGCGCCGACCTGCTGGTGGGCGCGGTCGAGTTCAACCAGGGCGGCTCGGCCGCGGGGGCGGGGCGGATCTACGGGTTCCGGGGCGAGGACGGCCTCGCGTCGGCCGGAGCCTCGACGGCGGACTTCATGTTCTTCGGCGTGGCGGCGGGGGACCACCTCGGCGCCGCGATCGGCGCGGCCGACGTGACGGGCGACGGGCTCGCCGATGTCCTCGCCACCGCGCCCGGAGCCGACAACGGCGCCGACGCCGATGCGGGCGTCGTCGTCGTGTTCGACTCCCCCGCGAGCCAGTCGTGGGCGACGGGGCGGCGCTTCTTCGGCGCGGCGGGCGAACAGTTCGGGATCTTCGGCTTCCCGCCGATCGACGTGAACGGCGACGGCATCCGCGACGTGATCGCGGGATCGCCGCTCGCCGAGTCGGGCAACGGCGCCGTGCGCATCCTCTTCGGCGGAACGATCCCCGCGATGACGGTGCCCTCCGGCGCGAACGTTCGCATCTCCGGCGAGCCCGGGCAGAAGTTCGGCGGGAAGGACTGACCCGGCCCGGAATCGAACGGGGCCCGTCGTCCGCGAAGCGCGGCAGACGGGCCCCTGAGTACGCGACGGAGCGACGGACTACTTCGCGGGCTCGGCGGGAGCCATCTCCTTGATCTTCGCCTCGAGCTCCTTCACGCGGGCTTCCGCGGACGTGCCCTTGGCGGCGGCGGCGACCTTCGCGAGGGACTTCTTCGCCCCCGCGGCGTCACCCGTGCCGATGAGGCCCTCGGCCTCGTCGAGCACCTTGCCGATCGCCTCGACGAGCGCGTCCTCGACCTTGCCGAGGCGCGGCTTCAGGCCCTCGGGGACCTTGCCGTCCTTCCCGGACACCGACTTCTGGAGCTTCTTCAGGTCGGCGGCCGCGGCCGCGAGGTTGCCCTTCTCGAGGGAGGCGGCGATCTTCTTCCCCTCCTCCTCGATCTTCTTGATCGTCCCGCGCGAGAGGCTCGGGCCGAACTGGGCGTTGATCGTCTTCTTGTGGGTGGCGACGGCCTCCATGATCGTCTTCGCCGACTGGCCGCCCTGCCACCGCTGCATCTCCTTCTCGTCGTGCGGGTTGACCACGCACGTGAACGGGATGCCGCCGGTGTTGTTGTAGGAGCCGGCCTTCGAGGAGTTGAGCGCGAAGATCTCCTCCTTCGTGAGTCCGGGCCAGCTCACCATGTACTTCACGGGCTTCCCGTCGGCGTCCTTCGCGTCGTACTCGGCGGCGCGGGGGTCGTTCTTCTGGATGCCCTCGTCGAGCCGCCCGAGGGCGAGCACCTCGACAGTGTTCTCGTTGGAGAAGCTGATGTAGTCTTCGTTCTGGAGCACGGCACCGTGCATCCCCCAGCAGGGGTTTCAATAGAAGCCGTGGCTGTGGACGATCAGCGGCAGGTTCAGCTCCTTCGCCTCGGCGACCGCCGTGTCCCAGGACTTGGCGAAGCGGACCGTGATCTTCGGTTCCGCCTTGTCGCCCTTGCCGGCCAGCGCGGCGCCGGCGGCGAACGTCAGCAGCGCCGTGGCTGCCGCAACCATCATCGAACGCATCTCTCAGGCCTCCTTGTGAGGGGTCTGTCCGAGTTCCGGAGGACGGACACTCTATCGGAAGTGGGACGTCCCCACCCAAGTTCCGGTTGCACGGTTCGTGCCAACCCCCGGCGCGGGCGGGTCCTGCCCCTCGGAATCGAGGCGGCCCGGACCCCGGGAGGGGTCGCGGGCCGCCGGGTGCGGACGGGAGCGGGGTCTACTTCTTCGGCTCCGGCGCGTCGCGGCGCAGGACGATCTCCTCGCGGGCGATCTTGTTGTCCGCGAAGGTCAGGAGGATCGCCAGGTTCAGGGGCTTCCCGTTGTCCGGCGGAGCCGCCTCGAAGTGGATGACGTACTGGTCCTTCTTGTTCCGCTCGAGCTGGAAGCGGCCGTCCTTGGTCGGGTCGAGGCGCTTCACGTCCGCGCCCTTCTTGTCGCCGATCCACTCCTCGAGCTCGACCTTGATCGTGTCCTTCCGCTCGATCACGATGCGGAGCTTCTGCTTGTCCTTCCGCGCGACGAACTCGCCGGCAGGCTTCGGCATCGACTTCTCTGAGTCGCTCCAGTCGGCGTCGCCCGCGGCCATGGTGCGCCACGCGCCGATGCGGATGTTGCCGCTCGGCCAGACGACGTCGTTCTTGTCCACCGGCTTCGGCGGGTCGACGGGCTTCGTGCCGCCGCCTGCGCCGCCCCCGGCGGGCGGGGCCGGGGGCGTGCCGCCGCCGGAGGATCCCGAGCCGCCGGTCGGCGGAGGAACCGGGAGGGGCTGCGGCTGGGGCTGGGGCTGCGGCGTGGCCGCGCCGGTCACGACCACGTCCACGGTGGACTGGATCGACGGGTGGCGCACCAGCGACGCGACGACGCGCGACGTGCCGGTGTCCTTCACCTCGGTCGCGAGCCTGTAGCGCCCGGGCTTGACCAGCGTGATCGTGCCGGGGCCGGAGGCGACCTTCACGCTGACGGTGGCCGGGTCGGCGGCGACCATCTGGCCCGCGGCGTTCTCGCCGAGGAGGTCGAGGTCCACGAACGCCCCGGCGGGCGTCGTGCCCGGTCCGGTCATCGCGAGGCGCTTGTAGGCGGGGGGCGGGATGACGGTGATCGTCGCCTCGCCGCTCACCTCCGGGCGGGCCTTCAGCCACGCGCGGAGCCGGTACGCGGCGAGGTCGGTGCCCTCGGCGGGCGCCGTGTAGCGGCAGGAGAAGGGCTGGCGGACGACCGTGAACGTGCCGCCCGTGGCCGACACCTCGAGGTCCTTGAACCCGACGCGCGCGCCGGTCGCGTCGATCCCGACGATCTGCACGTCGATCGACTCGGCGGCGTTGATCTGCGTGCGGTCGTCGATGAACTCGAACTGGAGTTTCACGGCGTCGCCGGCCAGGGCCCGGCCGGCGCCGAGCACGGTGGCCGCGAACACGGCGAGGTACGCTGCGGCGCGGCGCCAGAGCGGCGCGCGGCGGGGGAGAGACTGCGTCAGCATCGGGGTTCCTCCTCGGAACGCGGATCACGTCGCGGCGGCCGTCCCGCAGGTCTTCCGTGCGGAGTCAACTGAACGGCCACCACTTCCTTCGCCTCTCCACGGATCGCAACGCCCGTGCCTCCTCGGGGGACAGCGCGTCGGGCTGCGCCCGCCGCTTGTACTTGAGGACTCCCGAGCGGTCGATCCGCGAAAGGAAGCGATGCATGAGTGTCCCCGGACGGAGACAGAGAGCGGAGCCAAAGTCGAGCACCGCCGGCCGGGCGCCGTCGGGGCGGAAGAGGATGTTCCGGCGCTGACGGAGGTCCAGGTGGACGACTCCGCGGGCGTGCATCTCGGCCACGACGGCCATCAGACGGTCGTAGAACTCCGGCGTCTGGCGGAACCGGCGCACCTTCCCGAGGTCGCGGCCGCGGATCCAGTCCATGAGGAGGATCCACCGCCCCGCGCGCCCCCGGAACCGCGGGATGCCGTCGATCCCGTCGAGCCGCCGGAGCGCCGACTCCTCCCGCGCGAGGTTCCACGCGCCCACCGTCCAGCGGTAGAGCGCCGTGCACGCGCGGTAGTCCTTGGCGACGAGCCGCTCCCCGCCCGCCTCGACGAGCCTCACCGTGGGCCGGAACGCGCCCTGCTTCCCGAGCGTCGCGACGGTGGCGCGCTCGACGTCCTCTGCCGACGGAACCACGGGGTCGCCCAGAGCGGCCGATCCTACTCGCGTCGGGTTCAAAGGCGCGGTTTCGGGGTCCGTTGCGGACAATCGGCCCGATGCGGATCGGCATCGACTGCTCGTGCGTGGCGAAGGCCGAGCGCACGGGGGTCGCGCGCTACTGCGCGTCGCTCGTGGACGCGCTCCCGGCCGTCCTCGGCGAGGACGACCGGGCCGACCTCCTCTACCGGATCTCCCGATTCGGGCGGCGGGCCCACGTGGTCGTGCCGGAGGACGCGCGGTTCCGCATGCGCTGGTTCCAGGACGGTCCGATCCCGATCCGCCCGCGGGGCCTCGACGTGATCCACGGGCCCGACCTCCGCATCCCGAAGTTCCGCCGGGTCCCCTGCGTGTCCACCGTCCACGACCTCTCCGCCCTCGAGCTCCCGGGGATCGCCGACGAGAAGTTCCGCCGCACGAAGGAGCGGGCGCTCGCCGACGTGGCGCGCCGCGCGGCCGTGATCCTCTGCATCTCCGACTACACGCGGGACGCGTTCCTCCGGCGGTTCCCGGAGGCCGCGCCGCGCACGCGCGTCGTGCCGCTCGGGCTCGGCGCGGCGTTCCGTCCGCAGACGCCGGAGGCGGTGGCGAGAGTCCGCGAGGCGAACGGGCTCCGGTCGCCGTACCTGCTCTTCGTGGGGCAGATCTCCGCCCGGAAGAACCTGATGCCTCTCGTCCGCGCGTTCGGCGCGATCCACGCGCGGCGCCCCGGGCTCGACCTCGACCTGGTGCTCGCGGGGCCGGTGCAGACGGGGGGGCAGGACGTGCTCGCCGCGGCGGAGGGGCTCCCCGTGGCGTCGCGCGTGAAGCGTCTGGGATACGTCGGCGACGACGAGCTCCCCGCGCTCTACGCCGGGGCTGTCGCGTTCTGCTTCACCGGGAAGGGCGAGGGTTTCGGGCTCCCCGTGCTCGAGGCGATGGCGTGCGGGACTCCGGTCGTCGCGGCCCGCGCGGCCGCCACGGAGGGGACCTGCGGCGGCGCCGCGGTGCTCGTGCACCCCGACTCGGAGGAGGAACTCGCCGCGGCGGCGCTCCGGCTCGTCGACGGCGGCGAACGGCAGGCGTGGATCGGACGCGGCCACGCGCGCGCCGCGCAGTTCGACTGGAAGGAGACGGCGCGCCGCACCGTCGAGGCCTACCGCGACGCCGCGCGCGCCGGGGCGGGGGTGCCGGCGTGACGGCCCCCCTCCGCGTCCTCCACATCGACACGGAGAAGGGCTGGCGCGGGGGCGAGCAGCAGGCGCTCTACCTGGCCGAGGGACTCGCACGCCGCGGCGTGACGAACCTCTGCGTCGGGCAGCCGGGGATGCCGTACGTCGAGCGCTGCCGCGCGAAGGGGCTCGACGTCGCCGAGGTCCGGACGCGGGGCGAGGCCGACCCGGCCGGCGTGCTCCGCCTCCGCCGCGTCTTCCGTTCGTTCCGCCCCGACGTGATCCACATGCACACGAGCCATGCCCACACGCTGGGCGTGCTCGCGGCGAAGGCGGCCGGCATCGGGAAGACCGTCGTCTCCCGCCGCGTGGACTTCACGATCTACCGGAACGCGCTCCGGCTCTCGTGGTTCAAGTACCGCTTCGGCGTGGACCGCTACGTGGCGATCAGCGAGGGCATCCGCGCGCAGATGGTGAAGGACGGGATCCCGCCGGAGCGGATCCGCGTCGTCCACTCGGGGATCGACCTCGCGCGCTTCGACGGCGTCGCGCCGCACGACTACGCGGCCGAGTTCGGGATGCCGCGCGGCGCGCCCGTGATCCTCGACGTGGCGGCGTTCGGCTGGCACAAGGCGCAGGAGTTCCTCGTGCGCGCGGCGCCGGCGATCCTGGCCGCCCACCCCGAGGCGCGGATCGTCCTCGTGGGCGAGGGCGAGTGCCTGCCGAAGGTGCGCGCCGAGGCCGAGGCGCTCGGCGTGGCGTCCCGAATCGTCTTCACGGGGTTCCGCACCGACGTACCCTCGCTCCTCGCCGGCTGCGACGTCTTCGTGATGTGCAGCGTGCTGGAGGGCCTCTGCACGAGCCTGCTCGATGCGCTGGCGCTCCGGCGGCCCTGTGTCGGCTCGGCGGCGGGAGGAATCCCCGAAGTGATCGTGGACGGACAGACCGGACTCACCGTGCCCGTGCGCGACCCAGCCGCGCTCGCCGCGGCGGTGCTGCGCCTGCTCGCGGACCGCGCGCTCGCGGCCCGCCTCGCCGACGAGGGGCGGCGGCACGTCGAGCGGAAGTTCACGATCGACGCGATGGTCGGGGGGAACCTCGCGGTCTACCGCGAACTCCTCGGAAGCCGGCCGGAGCCGCCGCGATGAGGCGCATCCAGGCGTGGCTGTGCGTGCTCGCGTTCGCGATGCTCGTGGCGGCGGTCGCGACCGCGGTGAACGACTCCCGGGCGTCGGCGGTCGCGCGCCGCGCGGCGTTCGCGCGGATCGACGCGGCGCGGAAGGCGTTCGACGGGGAGATCGCCTCGACCGTGGCGTCGGCCCGCGCCGCGCTCGCCGCGGGCGACATGTCGGCGGCCCCGCCGCCGCCGATCGACCGGTGGGGCGGCGGCACGGAGACGGAGCTGACCGTCGAGTTCCTGCCGCGGAACCTCGCGATCTCCGAGAACGGGCGCTCCGCGAAGATCCGCTACGAGACGCTCGCGGCGCGCGCGCAGGCGGTCGCCGCCGTCGGTCCGCCGGTGGGCGGGCGCGCGTCGTCGGGGAACTACGAGCACCTGGCCGTCGCCGACGACACGGGCCGCGTCCTCTTCCGCATGCAGGGCGACCCGAAGGCCGTGCAGGAGCGCCATCGCCACCGCTTCGACAAGGACCACGAGTCGAAGGGCGTCGAGGCGCTTGCGAAGCACCTCCAGGGCCGCGGCGGCCTCGCGGAGCCGGACGACGACGGGAACCCGCCGACGTTCCGCGGAGGGAAGTCGGAGCGCGTGCTCGCGACGTGGTCGAAGCTCTCCGCCGCGTACGGCGAAGGCCGGAACGCCCCGCGGTTCGGCGTCCTCGTGGAGATGACCGAGGGCGAGGCGCTCCGCGACACCGGCGGGCTCAGCCTGCGCGTCGGCGCGCAGTACGTCGGCCGCGCGAAGCCGTGGCACGTGCTCCTCGGCGGCGCGCTGCTCACGGGCGTCGTGGCGGCGTTCCTCTGGGTCGGAGGGCGGCAGGGCCGGATCTCGTCGCTCCTCCGCGTCTACTCGTTCGCGAAGCCGTACAGGTGGGGGATCCTCGTCGTCATCGTGCTGGGCGGCCTCTTCTCCGCCTCGCAGATGCTGAAGATCAAGCTCGGGAGCGAGCTCTTCGACGACGTGCTCGTGGACCCGGGCGCCGACGCCCTCGACCGCCTCCGCTGGCTCTCGTGGGCGACCCTCGGCGTGGGCGTGCTCATGGCGGGGACGGGGTTCCTCCGCGACTACCTCCAGAACTTCTACGCGACGCAGATGATCGCCGACGTGCGCGTCTCGCTCGGCGCGAAGCTCGTCCGGCTGCCGCTCTCCTTCTACGGGAAGCACAAGCTCGGCGACCTCGTCGCGCGGCTCGAGCGCGACGTCGCGTCGCTCCGGAACGTGCTGAACCAGGTCTTCGAGACGGCGTTCACCGCGCCCTTCGTGCTGGCCGGCGCGCTGCTGCTCGCCTTCGTCACGAACTGGGGCCTCGCGCTCATCCTCCTCGGGCTCCCGCTCCTCGTCTTCCCGCTCTACCGGATCGCGCGCAAGGTGAAGAAGCGCGCGGAGACGCGGCAGCTCATCCTGGCCGAGATCAGCCACGTCATCTTCCAGATGATGATCGGGATCAAGGTGGTGAAGGCGTTCTCCGGCGAGACGCGCGAGACCGAGCGCCTCGACGAGGTGGTCCACCGCTACCGGCGCGAGGCGCGGAAGCTCCAGCGGCTCTCCGCGATGAGCAAGGCGCTGATGGACCTGATGCAGATGGGCGGCGGCGCGCTGCTCGTCTGGTACGGAGGGAAGTTCGTGCTCGCGGGGCGCGTCTCGGTGGGCGACCTCTTCGCGTTCACGCTGATCGTCCAGACCTGCTACCAGCAGTCGAAGGAGATCACCTCCGTCATCAACAAGCTGATCGAGGCGGTCCCGGGCACCGAGCGCGTCTTCGAGATCTTCGACGAGCCGGACACGCTCCCCGACGGCGCGGACCGCATGCCCCGCGGCCCGCTCTCGCGCGGCATCGAGCTCCGCGGCGTGCGCTTCGCCTACCGGAAGAAGGACATCCTGCGCGGGATCGACCTCGTGGTCCCGGCGGGGAAGGTCGTCGCGCTCGTGGGCCCGACCGGCGCGGGGAAGACGACGATCTGCGACCTGGTCGCGCGGTTCTACGACCCGACGGAGGGAGCCGTGCTCTTCGACGGGCGCGACGCGCGGAGCGTCACGAAGGAGAGCCTCCTTGCAAACGTGGCGATCGTGACGCAGGACGCCTTCCTCTTCAACGCGTCGATCGAGGAGAACATCCGCTACGGCTGCCCCGGCGCCACGCGCGAGCAGGTCGAGCAGGCCGCGCGCGACGCGTTCGTCCACGACGAGATCGCCCGCATGGAGGGCGGCTACGGGAAGATGGCGGGCGAGCGCGGCACGTCGCTCTCCGGCGGGCAGCGCCAGCGCGTGACCATCGCCCGCGCGATCCTGAAGGACGCGCCGGTGCTGATCCTCGACGAGGCGACGAGCGCCCTCGACAGCCACGCCGAGTCGCAGGTGCAGGCCGCGCTCGCGAAGCTGATGCACGGCCGCACCGTCATCGTCGTCGCGCACCGACTCTCCACGATTCGCGACGCCGACCACGTGGTCGTGCTCGACCAGGGCGCCATCGTCGAGCAGGGCCCGCCGTCGCTCCTGATGGACCGCGAGGGCGGCCGGTTCAAGGAGATGTGGGACCGGCAGATGGGGGAGCGGAAGAAGGCGGAGTCCGAAGGCGGCGACTCGTCCGGGGATGCGGACGCCGGGTCCGACGACGACGAGGAGCTCCCGGCGTGACGCCCGTCCCGCCGTGCGTCGGCATCAAGCGATACCCGGAGGCCGACGTCGGACTCCTCCGCACGTTCTCGGCCGACGCCGCGCGCCGCGAGGCGCCGCTCTTCGCGGGCGTGAAGACGGTGGTCGTCTTCATCGGCTACCCGCGCTCGGGCCACAGCCTGTTCGGGTCGCTCCTCGACGCGCACCCGCAGGCCGCGGTCGCGCACGAACTCGACCTCTTCCACTTCGTAGACCGCGGGTTCTCGCGCGAGGAGATCCTCTCCCTCGTCCTCGAGAACGGCCGCCAGTTCGAGGCGATGGACCGGAAGTGGATGGACTACTCGTACGCCGTCCCCGGCGCCGGGCAGGGCGCGACGGGCGACCTCCGTGTGATGGGCGACAAGAAGGGCGCCCGCTCCGTGCGCCGCCTCTCCGCCGAACCCACGCTCCTCGCGCGCGCCGCGGCGCTCTTCGGCGCGCCGCCGAGGCTGGTCCACGTGGCGCGGAATCCGTACGACATCCTCGCGACGCGCCACCGGCGGAGCGGCGCGCCGATGGAGAAGCTGATCGACGTCACGTCCGGCCTCGTCCGCGGCGTCGCGAGGATCCGCGACGCGGCCGGAGTGTGGGACGACGCGTTCCGCCGCGGCTCCGTCCTCGACGTCCGCCACGAGGACGTGATCGCCGACCCGCGCCGCGAGGTCCGCCGCCTCTGCTCCTTCGTCGGGCTCGACGCTCCGCCGCCGTTCCTCGACGCTTGCGCCGCCGTGATCTTCCCGTCGCCCCGCCGAAGCCGCGACACGTTCCCCTTCACCCCCGATCACCGCCGCCGCATCGACGCGCTGATCGCGTCCGAGCCGTTCCTGGCGGGGTACTCGTTCGAGGGGTGAGGTCGGCGATGCGCCGACTCCTGTCGTTCGCGAAGACTCTGGCGGATCGGACCTCTCTGCCGCATCCCCGACCGGCGACGACCTGATCGGAGGCGAGCCAGACAGCGAATCCCGGCGTGGGGGCGACGTAGGCTCGCTCCAGCAGCGAGTCGTCGGCACCGAGGTCGTCCACCGTCGTCCGAGAGTGCACGTGCGGTCATCGTGAACGCTTTCGCGTCGAATGCGCGGCTGCGAGTGTCCTGCGCAGGTCGCCGATGTCGCCTTCGATGAGCGCGATTCGTCGATGCGGAACGTCCGAGCGAGCGGGGCGCTCGGGCCGGTCGGGGTCAATCGCACACGTCGTTCAGGCGCTCGTTCCCGGCGATGAGCCGATCCGCGCGCCGCCCCGTCAGGCGTTCCGCCCTGCGTCTTCCAGCCGGCGTGCCCGCGCCGTCGCCGGACTGACCGACGGGACCCTCGCGGGTAGACTGTGACGAGCCCGCCCGACCCGGAGCCGACCCATGCATCCCGACACGAAGGCGTACAACGCGAAGCAGAAGGCCGCAGACCGGGCGATCTGCGAGCGGCTCGCGGCGGAGATCGACCGCGGACTGCCGGAGGCGGAGAACAAGGTGTGGCACGCGCATCCCGTGTGGTTCCTCGACGGGAATCCGGTCGCGGGCTACAGCAAGCTGAAGGATTGCGTGCGGCTCCTCTTCTGGAGCGGGCAGTCGTTCGACGAGGAGGGGCTCGCGCCGGAGGGCAGCTTCAAGGCGGCGGAGGCGCGGTACACGTCGGCCGACCAGGTGGACGTGAAGGCGCTCGCCCGGTGGCTCGGGAAGGCGCGGGACATCCAGTGGGACTACAAGAACCTCGTGCGACGCAAGGGGAAGCTGGTGCGGCTGAAGTAGGCGTGCGGGATGTCCCCTACTTCTGCGCCTCGTGGCAGTTGAAGCAGCCGAAGCCCTGCTTCGTCGCCGGGTCGTATGGGGCGACGCCGAGCATCTTCGCCATCCCGGGGACGACGGTCTTCCCCATGAACGCCATCGCGTCGGGTTCGTGGGCTTCGAGCGCCTTCCAGCCCTCGGGCGTGGTCGGGAGCTTCTCGATGTCGGGGTTCGGCATCTTGAAGTTGCGCTTCTTCGGCTCCTTGCCGTGGCAGACGCCGCACTTCATGTCGGCGAACTCGTCGGGCTTCCACTTGGCGAACGCCGCGCGCATCGCGGGCATGACGACTGCCTTCATGTGAGCCTCGCGCTGCTCGTGGGTCATCGACGGCCACGCCGCAGCCGGTGCGCCTTCGGGGGTCGGCGCAGGCGATGGCGCAGGCGTCGGTGCGGGAGCCGGAGCCGGCTTCTCCGATCCGCCGCACGCGGCGGCCGTCAGCGCGAGGACGAGGGCCAGGGGAGCCGTTCGAATCGGGGCGTTCATGCCCGCGGTCTACATGGAACGGGGTGGCGGCTGCAACGATCCGCGTGCGGACCGGCCCGCGACCGACGCGCCCGAGGATCCGGCGGCCGCCGCCCGACGCGCGACTTCCCCGAGCCCTCGGGCGGGCGGCGCGATACACCCTTCCGCGCTCCGGGAATCAGCCCGGGCGCCCGAGGTGACACGTGGAAGCTGGAATCGTCGGTCTGCCGAACGTCGGGAAGAGCACGCTCTTCAACGCCCTGACCCGGGCCGGGGCTCTCGCCGCGAACTATCCGTTCGCGACGATCGAGCCGAACGTCGGGGTCGTCGCGATCCCCGACCCGCGCCTCGAGCTCATCCGGGGGTACGTCTCGTCGGAGAAGATCGTCCCCGCGGTGCTGCGCCTCGTGGACATCGCGGGCATCGTCCGCGGCGCGTCCGAAGGCGAGGGCCTCGGCAACAAGTTCCTGTCCCACATCCGCGAAGTGGACGCGATCCTCCACGTCGTGCGCTGCTTCGAGTCGCCTCCCGGCGGCGAGCAGGTCCTCCACGTCGAGAACTCCGTCGACCCGATCCGCGACATCGACACGATCGACACGGAGCTGATGCTCGCCGACCTCCAGCTCGTCGAGGCGGCGCTCCCGAAGGCGGAGCGCGCGGCGAAGGGCGGCGACAAGGAGTCGGCGCTCCGCGTGGCGGTGATCCGGAAGCTCCTCCCGCTCCTCGAGGCCGGGAAGCCCGCGCGCGCCCTGAAGGGGCTCACGGCCGAGGAGCAGCGCGGCGTGGATCTCCTCGGGCTGCTGACCGCGAAGCCGGTCCTCTACGTGATGAACGTCGGCGAGGACGACGTCCTCGGCAAGGGCGAGCTGGCGGGGCGCGTCCGCGCCCGCGCCGCCGCGGAGGGGATGGAGGTCGTCCCCGTCTGCGCGAAGATCGAGAGCGAGCTCGGCGAGCTCCCGGAGGCCGACCGCATGGAGCTGCTCGGCAGCCTCGGCATGGAGGAGCCCGCGCTCGCGACCCTCGCCCGCGCCGCGTACCGGCTCCTCGGGCTGCAGTCGTTCTACACGGCCGGCCCGAAGGAGATCCGCGCCTGGACGATCCCCGTCGGCGCCACCGCGCCGCAGGCCGCGGGCGTCATCCACACGGACTTCGAGAAGGGCTTCATCCGATCGGAGACCTACGGCGTGGACGACCTCGTCGCCCTGAAGACCGAGAAGGCGATCCGCGACGCGGGCAGGATGCGCACCGAGGGCCGCTCGTACGTGATGCGCGACGGCGACGTCTGCCACTTCCTGTTCAACTGACGCGCCGCCGCGGCCGTCCGACGAGACCCGTGCGGCCGGGACCGTCCCCTGGCCTGCGACAATCCGCGCGTGCCGAGCCCCTCTCCCGAAGCCCCGGTCCGGCGGGTGATCCTCCATGTGGACATGGATGCGTTCTATGCGTCGGTGGAGCAGCGGGACCGGCCGGAACTCCGCGGGAAGCCGGTGGTGGTCGCGTTCGAGGGCGCTCGGTCGGTGCTCACCACGGCGAGCTACGAGGCGCGGAAGTTCGGGTGCCGGTCGGCCCAGCCGCTCGCGGTCGCGAAGCGGCTCTGCCCGCAGGCGATCGTCGTCGAGCCCAGGATGGACCACTACGCGGCGGTCTCCGCGCAGGTGTTCGGGATGCTGGAGGAACTCTCGCCGCTGGTCGAGCCGCTCTCGATCGACGAGGCGTTCGTGGACCTGACCGGCACCGAGCGGCTGCACGGGCCGCCCGCGGACACGGCGGAGCGCCTCCGCCGCCGCATCCGCGAGGAGCTCTCGCTCACGGCGTCGGCCGGCGTCGCCGAGAACAAGTTCCTCGCGAAGCTCGCGAGCGACCTGAAGAAGCCCGACGGTCTGACGGTCGTCCCCCGCGGCGGCGGACCGGCGCTGCTCGCGCCGCTTCCGGTGCGGAAGATCTGGGGCGTCGGCGAGGTCGCGGAGCGGAAGCTGCACGGGATCGGCGTGCGGACCATCGCGGAGCTCCTCGCGTGCGACGGTGAACTGCTCGCGCGCACCGTCGGACGCGGCGCCGCGGACCACTGGCGCGCGCTCGCGACGGGGCAGGACGACCGCGACGTGGTCCCCGATTCCGAGGCGAAGTCGATCGGTCAGGAGCGGACGTTCGAGACCGACCTCGGCGATCCCGCCGAGGTGCTCTCCGTGCTGCTCGCCGAAGCGGAGGCCGTCGCGCGGCGCATCCGGCGGAGCGGGCTGCGCGCGCGGGAAGTGCACGTGAAGATCCGCTACGGCGCGTTCGAGACGATCACGCGGCAGACGACCCTCCCGCAGCCGACCGATGCGACGGCCGACGTGTGGAGCGCCGCGCGGTCGCTCTTCCAGACGTGGGCGTCGGCGTCGTTCCGTCCGGTGCGGCTCATCGGCGTGTCGGCCGGCCGGTTCACGAAGGACGGAGCGCAGGGCGACCTCTTCGCGTCTCCGGCCGACGAGAGGAAGCGGCGGCTCGACCGCGCCGTGGACGCGCTCACCGACCGGTTCGGCGACGGCACCGTCGCCCGCGCCGCGGCCCGGCGCGTGGCCGAGCGGTCGCCTTCGGACCACGCGCGCCGGAAGACCTGATCAGCGCACGCGGCGGATGCGCCAGCCCGGGCCCTTGGCGGCGAGCGGCAGGTCCGTCGGCTCGCGGAACTCCTTCGGGGCGTCGTCGGTCCAGACGATCCAGTCGAGCCGGTGCAGCGTCCTGCGTTCCGCGTCGGGACGGGCGCGGAGCGCGTCCCACGCGGCGAGGATCTCGTCGCGCGTCGCCGCCGGGAGCGGCGGCGGAGCGTCGGTGTGCATCACGGCGGCGATGCGGGGGCCGGGCGGACCGAACGTCCGCCAGCCGAAGAGCATCCCGTGGATCGCGCTCCGGTCGTCCATTCCGGCGGCGAGCGCGTCGCGCGTGACCCCGAAGACGTCGAACTGCACGAGGCGGCGCTCGCGGCGCTCTCGCTCGTCGGGCGCCGTCGCCGTGAACTGCATCTCCATGACGGCGTAGACGGGCCGCCCCGTGTGCGCCGCGTAGAGGCGGGCGGACTCGTCGCGGGCGAACACGGCGACATCGTCCGGACCGGCGTTCGCGGCGAGCCAGTCGAACGCGCCGCGCTGCGTCTGCACGGTGCGGTACCACGCGGCGCGGCGGCGGCGCGCGTGGTCCTGGATGCGGAGGCCCGACACGACCGACAGGGCGAGGACGGCAAGCGCGACGGCCGTGGACGCTCGCGGCTTCGGCGCGGGGAGCGCGGCTGCGACGCCGGCGAGCGCGAGCCACGTGAACGGGGTCGTCCAGAACCAGTCGTAGTGGAACGGCTGGAAGATGCGTCCCGTCACGACCTGCTGGTTCCAGACGAGGAGAGTCGCGCCGGCCGCGGACACGGCGAACATCACCGGCTCGGCGCGAAGCCGCCTGCGGAGGGCGACCGCGACCGCGGCGACGGCGACGGCGACCAGGAGGGCCGCGTTCGCGGTCAGGATCGGCGCCCTGCGCGGCACGCCCATTCCGTTGACGAGGTCCTCGCCGCCCACCGTCGACGTCAACGCGCCGAAGCGGAGCGCCAGCACGGCCGCGCCGAGCGCGGCGGTCCACGCCGCGGACTTGCGGTCGCCGCGGAGCCAGTGCGCGGCGCACGCGCCGACCATGAACGCCCCGAGGAGCGGGAAGACGGGGCGGTAGATCTCCCACGAGAGCCACGTCATCGCCGCCGCGGCGACGAGCGCGACGCGCGACCCGTTCCGCACCGCGCGGACCGCCGCGAGCACGCCGCCCCAGAGCAGGAGTCCGGAGACGCTCGGATGCACGGGCCGCGCGAGCGGCAGGAAGTCGAGCAGCGCCGCATCGGGGCGCAGGAGCCAGAAGCCGGCGCCGTACCACGCGAAGACGTGGGGGACCAGGCAGCACGCGGCGGCCGTCGCCGCGGCGGCGGCTCGCGAAGCCCCGACGGCGCGCGCGATCGCCGCGAACAGCAGCGCATGGAGCCCCGCGCAGACCGCCGTCATCGCCAGGACCACGTGATGCGCGCTCCCGCCGAAGATCCGGAGCGGAGCCGACGCGATCCACCGGACGAGTTCCTCCTCGGAGTGCCCGGAAGGGCCGCGGTGCTCGAGGAGGAGATGATTCGCGCTGTCGGTGAAGCCCTCGGCCGCGCGGCGGAGGAGGAAGATGTAGAACTCTCCGTCCACCACGCCGACGAGCGGCAACGCGGCGCCGCCCGTCGCGCGCATCTCCCAGTCGAAACGGAGCCACGGCCAGGCCGTGACGCCCGCGACGACGAACGCCACGCACGCGAGCAGCGCGGCGTATCGGCGGGGGGAGATCGAATCGCCGTCGGCGGACGTCGGCGCGGCGTCGGTCATCCGAGGACTTCGCCCACCGCGTCCCCCCGCAGGAACGCGAGCGTCACGCGGTTCCACTCGTCGGCCATCTCGATGCACGCGCAGTGCGACGAGAGCGGGCCGCGGAAGAGGTGGTAGCGCGCGCCGGGGATCGAGCGGGCGACGACCTCGCCGTAGCGGGGCGGCGTGATGATGTCCATCTCGCCCGCGGTCACCAGCGTACGGACGCGGATCGACGGGAGCCGATCGAGCGTGTCGTGCATCTTGTCGGCGTGCGTGTGGCCGCAGATGCCCGGACCGGAGGGCGGATGTGGGTTCTCGTCCACGTACGTGCGCTCGATGTCGGCCACCGCCGGCGGTTCGGTCGCGAGAAAGTGCGGGGAGAGCACCCACATCAGCCCGGCGCGGAGGTACGCCTTCACGTCGCCTCGCGCGGCGGGGTACTCGAGCGTGTCGATGCAGCGGCGGAACCACTCGTCGCTCCGCGCCCATGCGCCGTGGAGGGAGAGCGAGAGCAGGCGGTCGGGTTCCAGGAGCGCGGCCTCCTGCGCGACGGCGGACCCCAGAGACAGGCCGCCCAGGTGGACGCGGCCGATCCCGAGCGCGTCGAGCACGCCGAGCGCGTCCTCGGCCATCGCCCGGGGCGTGCAGGTGCGCGGGTCGTCGGGACGGGTCGATCGTCCGGTCCCCCGGGAGTCGATGACGACGAGCTCGAACTCGCGCGTGTACGCTTCGACCTGGGCGTTCCAGAGCGAGTGGTCGGCGCCGGTGCCCATGAGGAGCATGACCGGGGGCCGCCCGCGCTCGCCGTGCCGTTCGACGTAGATGTCGAGCCCGGTGCGGACGCGGACGATCCCGGCGAAGCTGGGACGGACGGGGGCGGAAGGCGCGCCGGTGGACATGGCCGGAGTGTAGGACGGCGGCGGGGGGCGAACGTCACGTTCCGCTGCGGTGGAGCGGGGAGCCGAGCCGCGCTCCCCCCGGGCACAGCGGCCGCGCGCCGGCGACGACGGGACCGCGGGGCCGCGGGGCCGGGAACGGGAGGCACTCAATGTCGCTGTCCATGCCGCGCAATGCGCCGCGCTCGCAGCGGAATCCCGTCGCGCGTTGACGACCCACGAACTCCACGCGCTCCACGCCACGTCACGCAGCACGACCTGGGCAGACGCCGCAAGGCGGTTCGGCACGACCCTCGCTCTCGTCTGCGGCGCGATGCACTCCGCGCGGCGAGGCGCCGCGCACGTCCAGACCGGGCCGCACACGCCGCAGCACAGCGCGCGGGTCGAGCGGACGAACCGTGAGCGGAAGAGGGCGTCCGACCTCGGCCGCCGGGTCGTCGTGAGGACGCCCGCCGAGGCCGGTGTACGGATCGAGTGCTCGCGCCGCGTGCTGAACGAGGAGCGGTGCCGCCGCGGCCTCGGCCGGCGCACGACGGGGGCGGCGGACGCCAACGTGTCGAGGTGGTACGATCCGGGCACTTGTGGACGCTTCCTCGCGACCCTCGGCCGTCGTCTCGCCGAGGCCCTGCCGGGCCTCGAATCGGAGCGTGCGCGGCGCATGGCGCGGCGTGAAGCGATCTTCGCGTCGACGGAGGAGTTCGGACTCATCGGACGAACCCGAGGTGACCGGTGAACGCCCTCGTCAAACCGGAATCGTTTCTTGGCACACCACAGTGTTTCCTGTGAGGCATAATGTGCGCATGTTGCGGGCACTCATGCGAGGTGAGCGCTGATGCGTTCGACCGCGGTCGTTGGACGAGTACTCAGTCGAAGCGGCACTCCAGTAGAGTGTGCGCAGGTGGCAGTCACGTTCACCGCGTCCGACGGCGCGTGGCTGTCGGAGTATCGTTGCGAAACGGATGCGCGGGGTCAGTTCACAGCCCTCTGTGAGGGCTCCCCGAGATTTGCTGAGGTGATAGCGGGCCGCGAGTCGCTACGTCTTGTCTCCGTGAAAGACTTGTCGACGTATCAAGCGCGGAGCATTCGGCTTGTAGTTCAAGGTCGGACAGTGCACGTTTCGATCACGTTGGCTCGGGGCGTCCGCGTCGAGCTGAGACTGGTTCGGCGTCCATTACCGAAAGGTGGCGAATCCGAAGTCGCTGGACTGATCCCTCGCAAGTCAGTCGATGACGTGCGCGGACTGAGTTCAAGCGAGCTCCGGCACAGGTGCGTGATGAATGCGAAGGTGTACCGACAGGGCGTCGTGTTCCCGACGGCTCGAAGGGGGCAGTTCTGGGTCTACGTTTCATCCCTCTCTCGGGGGGTGGCTCGCGGATACATCTCAAAGGACGTCATTGATGTTCGGGGAGACGCGCTGATCCGAGTGGAGCTTTCGTGCGTCGGTTCGCGGTAACACGGAGCCATGTCATGCGGAGCCAGGTACAAACCCACCGCTCGGTGATGCACTCGGTGCCAGGTACCCGCCGGCCGAGCCGGGCCGTGCCGGGCATCGCGCGTTCCTCACTTCCGCCCGTGACGCGCCGGGCTGACCGCAACTCGACGCCCGCGACTGACGCTCACCTCCGGCGTCGGAGGTGACATGGACGAGGACTTCCTGAGCGATGCCCGCGTGCACCTGCTGTCGCTGGCGTTCACGCCGCAGCAGAGCGCGCGGGGCGAGCGGACGGACCGTGAGCTGAGGGAGGTGTCCGGCCGCGGCCGCGGGGTCGTCGTGAGGACGCCCGCCGAGGCTGGGGAACGGATCGAGTGCTCGCGCCGTGTGCTGAACGAGGAGCGGCGCCACCGCGGCCTCGGCCGGCGCACGACGGGGGCGGCGGACGCCGACGTGTCGAGGTGGTACGATCCGGGGACTTGTGGGCACTTCCTCGCGACCCTCGGCCGTCGTCTCGCCGAGGCCCTGCCGGGCCTCGAATCGGAGCGTGCGCGGCGCATGGCGCGGCGTGAAGCGATCTTCGCGTCGACGGAGGAGTTCGGACTCATCAGACGAACCCGAGGTGACCTGTGAACGCCCTCGTCAAACCGGAATCGCTTCTTGGCACACCACAGGTCGCTCAAGCGAGCTATCTTCATGCATCACACTTCATGAGTCACACTCGAGAGCTGGCATGCGTGTGAACCGCCGACTGTTGCTGAAGATTGTAGTGGTCACGACGGCGGCCGTCGTCGCGCTGTGGGTGTTCATCGATGAACACACTTATTGGGTGCATCACAACGCCCATCTACGTGGGGATACAGATCTCTGTGTTGATGTTCATGGAGTCGGGGGGCTAGCGATGAGTGGGCGCGGACAGTGGATGGAAGTCGGTGATTCGGAGTATCTGAAGTTGACGGAGATTCATCGCTACGGTGCAACAGCTTTGATCGGTCGCATCAAGGAGCGCTTGGGGTTTCCCGTGTCGGGGGAGTGCCTCCTTGAGGCGAAGCGACCCGCGGGCGTTGTTCGGCTTCGTGACGCTTTTCGTGACTTGAAAGTTGAATGCCGTGTAGTTGAGCCCTCTGTCGTCATCGTCTCCGAGCCGCCCGCAAGCGGATACTCACCCGGGCAGAAGTAGCGTCATACTCACCCGGGCCAGTCGCGCCGGGGTACGGTCAAGAGTTGCCAAGTGGGACGCTCTCAACAATCAACTTGAGGGTTGTCGTAGGTGTAGACGTCGCCCTTCCCGGACTCGTGGCTCCGCTTCTCCATGAGGGGGTTGTCGTTCTTGTCCCAGGCGCAGTCCTGCCCCGCGAACTCGCTGCCCCCCGAGAGCTTGTGGTTGATCTCGACCGGGCGGCGGAAGCCGTCGTAGACGAGCTCAGAGGTGTTGCCGTTCCCGAAGGAGGTCTTCTTCAGCCGGAGACCCGCGCCGTAGAGGTCAAAGGCGGCGATCGAGACGTTGCTCGCGTCTGTGCTGCTGTTGCGGACCTAGAGGTCGAGCCAGTCGTCGAGGAACATACGGGCGGAGACAGCATCTGGACAAAGGTCTGGAACTGGCTTTTCGATTGACTAGCATCTCATGAAGGCTAGAAGGCACTAGTTCGATCCCGACCGGAGGTGAGTTGAGTGACTCGAGCGACGATGTTCTGGTTGGCTACTCTTGGGGTCCTGATTGTCGTGTCCTCGATCGGCGCACTCCGCGAGTTCCGAAGACTGCACCGTACCGTCACGCTGCTCGGCGAGAGCTCGCGCCGCCAGCTGTGCGTGGGAAACGAGGCGGAGCCACGCCAGATTGCGTTTATGGAGTGGAGTCAGGAGCATGGACGATCATCGGTTGGGGTCATTGGTCCAGACCACAAGTCGTACGCCCGGCTGATGGTCGCTCGTGGCGGTGGGGGCAACTCCCCAGCGTTGGAGCTGCTGTCTGGCACCGGCTCCCGAATTGTGATCGGATTTGACGACGCGGGTGAGCCGACCATTGAGGGTGCAAACTCGCGCGGCGAGGTGTCATTCAGAGTTCCGGCGGGACGTTGATGACATCGGTTTCCAGGCTACGGATTACGACATTCGGTTGCTTTCTGACGGATGATCGTCACCTCGGGCGTCCGGGAGCGGGATGCGGACGTGCTCCCCTTCACCCGCCGAACTCCATCCCCATCACCGCCTCCCGCCGCCGCGCCGAGACCCCCGTCGCGTAGATCTGCGTCGTGCTCAGGTCCGCATGCCCGAGCTGCTGCTGGAGGTCCGTGACCGCCCCGGCGCGCTCCAGGAAGTACGTCGCGAAGCTGTGGCGGAAGCTGTGGAACGTGAGGTCGTGGCGGTCGCCGAGCCCGGCCCGGCGGAGGGTGATCCGCAGGCTCGCCTTCACGCTCTGGTAGGTGCGCCCGCGGTGGGAGAGGACACGTAGTCACCGGACCCGGCGGTGTGTCAGGTGCGGCGCTGGCGCTCGCGGAGCCTCTCAAGAGCCGTGGCGAGGCGCGCGTGGATGTCGAGCACGTCGGCGGTCCCGGACTTCTGGCGGAAGTTCACGATCTGCCTCGTGCGGCAGTGCCTCGCCGAGATCAAGCAGAGCCGCCGCAGGCAGCGGCGCGGGCACGCGGCCGAACACCGCACATCGGTAGAGGTCGGGGGCCGCGACGTGATGTGGTCGATGGACGGAACGCACCTCGCGCGCACCGAAGGCGGGGAGGCGGTCGAGGGGCAGGTGGTGCGCGAGGTGTCGACGCCGAGGATCCTCGCCGCCGAGGTCGGCGCTCCGGCGGACGGCGACGCGGTCGTGCGACTCCTCACGCGGATCGCCGTGGAGCGCGGCCGCCTGCCGCTCGTGCTTGTGACGGACAACGGCCCGATCTACAGGTGCGGGACGGTCGAGGAGTGGCTGAAGGAGCAGGGCGTCGTGCATCCGCTCTTGCTGCCGCACACGCCGCAGCACAGCGCGTGGGTCGAGAGGACGAACCGCGAGCTGAAGGAGGAGACGGGTCTCGGCCGCGGTGTCGTCGTGAACGACGCCGCCCCGGTCCGTGCACGCATCGAGAAGGCAAGAACGCTGCTCGACGAACGGCGGCTGCGCAGAGGGCTCGGGTACAGGACGGCCTCGGCGGCGGACGCGGACTTGACGGGTTGGTACGATGCTGGGACTCGTGAACGCTTCCTCGCGACCCTCAGCCGTCGTCTCGCCGAGGCCCTGCCGGGCGTCGAATCGGAGCGAGCGCGGCGCAAGGCGCGGCGTGAAGCGATCTATGCATCGATGGAGGAACTCGGACTCATCAGACGAACCCGAGGTGTCCGGTGAACGCCCTCGTCAAACCGGAATCGTTTCTTGGCACACCACAGATGCGGTCGAAACTGCGCGTCCAAGGAGAGGCAGTCAAAATGCTGCAAGGAGTGTTGCATGTACGCACTGCTCTTCGGGCATCTACGCGGCAACAAGCCGGTGTGGTTCGGATGTCGAAACTCGGCTCCTGGATGCGGCTCAAGTGGATCGATCACGTGGAAGAGGCTTAGGAGTAAGTAGGTACCGCCAATGCATAAGTG
Source organism: Planctomycetota bacterium (assembly GCA_022072415.1). Lineage (GTDB taxonomy): Bacteria > Planctomycetota > JAJSAM01 > JAJSAM01 > JAJVHW01 > JAJVHW01. Next base: position 18,462 of record JAJVHW010000006.1, on the reverse strand, counting down.
GACGTTTCGTCTGTTGATCGGGACGCTGCTTTCGTTCATGCTTGCCTGGGTATTCGCGCGCACGGGCGCGGTGATTGCAGTCGCCATCGCTGCATTCTTGTGGTTTGTGCCATTTGCGAACAGGTGCAGGAAGTCGTCGCTGTTAGTCCGATCGTTCTCCATTGTTTCCGGTCCGGCGGGAGTGATCGCGATCGTGTTGTCGATACTGTCTGGGCAAACGTTGAAACATCGAATCTCTCATAGCGCGGCCGTGAGCGGGTATCTTCGAATGAATGTCATGGATATCGCACCTGAGCGCATCGATCTTCGGCCCACGCTGTTTAGGTTTATTGAGCCACGCCCGGATTGGGGACCGGGATTGGGTGGAAGGTACGTTATCATTCGAGATCCGTTTGGGTTGTATCCGGGGCGAACGGTCTTCCTTTGCTCCGAGTCCAATGGGGCCTGGGGAGAGGATGGATGAGCGGGCCAACGGGGACGGCTCTCAAACACTCGAAAGCTCCCGTTCGCGTCGCCCCGTTGCCCTGACTGCACGCCGGGCGGGGCGATGAGCGCCTGCGGATCTGTAGTGATCACGACAGCCTGTTCGCTTCCTGCGGACGTCCGAAGACCTGGCTGACGTCGTCGCCCCCGGCGGGTCTGGGCGCGGGTTCGTTGGAAGCGGCTGGCAGGGGGGGGGTGCGGGGAGTCGCGGGGCGGCGCCGGATGCGAGGCTCGGGGTGCGGATGGGGTCCGGCCGGGGCGTCCCCTTCCCCTCGGTGTTGCGGCGCGGGTCGGGGAGCATCCTCCCATGCACAGGCCGGGCACGGACGCCGGGCGCACGATGACCGACGCTCCCGCCGGGTTCGCCGAGGACGCCGAGCTCGTCCTCCTCGCAAGGGGGGGCGACCGCTCCGCGTTCGGGCGGCTCGCGGAGAAGTACGCGGGCGTCGTGCGCGCGCTCGTCACGGCCCGGCTCGGCAGGTCGCCGGAGGCCGAGGACGCGGCGCAGGATGTCTTCCTCGCCGCGTTCGAACGCCTGCCGTCGCTCGCCGACCCGGAACGGTTCGCGGGGTGGCTCTCGACCATCGCCACGCACCGAGCGCTGGAGGAGCTCCGGCGCCGGAAGCGGCGGGCGGGGGGGCCGCTCGCCCCCGCGACGGGACGGGGCGGCGACGGCGGGAGCGACGACTCCGCCGACCGCACGATCGAGGAACTCGCCGACCCCGGCGCCGCCGCTCCCGGCGCGGCGATGGAACGGGCGGAGGAGACGCGCACCATGCTCGGACACCTGGCGGAGCTCGACGAGAGGACGCGGATCGTCCTGCTCCTCCGATTCCGCGAAGGGCAGGCGGTGAAGGACATCGCCGCCGCACTCGGCGAACAGCCGCCCGCGGTCGCGATGCGCATCTCCCGCGCGCTCCGGAAGCTCCGCGAACGGATGGAGGACGGACAGTGACCGCCCGCGACCCGCGTCCGCCGGCCTGCGCCGCCGCGGAGCGCGTGCTCGAGCGCACGATCGGCGACACGATCCCCGTCGAGGAGGCGGGAGTCCCGTCGCACGAACGCGTGGCGATGGTCGAGCACCTCGCCGCCTGCCCGGACTGCGCCGCGCTCCGCGACGAGCTCCGCGCCACGGCCGACCTGCTCCGCGCCGAACTCGTCCCCGACGCAGCGTCGGAGCACGAGGCCGACCGCGCACTCGTGGCCCGCGTGATGTCCGCGCTCCCGGCGGGGCGGGTGACGCCGATGCGTCGCGCGGGCCTGCGCGCCGCCGCGGCCGCCGCGGCGGTCCTCGCCGCGGTCGCCGGGTGGGCGGCCTGGAACTCGGGCACCGTCGGACCCGCCACCCCCGAGGACCCCGTCGAAGGCTACGCGCTCGCCGCGCCGCACGTTCCCGGCTACGACGGCCCGCAGTTCGCGAACGTCACGCGCGGGTCGGGCATCACCGCCGCGCCGCTCCGCGGTCGCCTCGACTCGAAGGACTGGATGGTCGAGACCACGGGGCACGGCGCGTGCGCGTTCGACGCGGACGGCGACGGCGACCTCGACCTCTTCTTCCCGGGCGCCGCCGCGCTGGTCGGCGGCGAGCGGGTCGGCGAGACCTGGCGGCTCTACCGGAACGACGGCGGATTCCGCTTCACCGACGTGTCGAGGCAGTCCGGCCTCCGCGCCGACGCATGGGGCTGCGGCGCCGTGGCGGGGGACGTGAACGGCGACGGGCGGCTCGACGTCTACGTCGCGTGCCTCGGCCGGAACCGCCTGTTCCTGAACGAAGGGGGCATGCGCTTCCGCGAAGCGTCCGAAGGCGCGGGGATCGGCGGCGGCGAGGACGAGTGGAGCACGTCGGCCGCGATGTCCGACTTCGACGGCGACGGCGACCTCGACCTCTACGTGGCGAACTACGCGAACATGCACCGCTTCATGCAGGAGTCGGCGCACGGCCGCTCCTGCACGTGGCGATCGCTCCCGGTCGCGTGCGGCCCCGCGCCGCTCGAGCCGCAGCGCGACCGCGTGTACCTGAACCGCGGCGACGGCACGTTCGACGACGCCACGGACGCGTGCCTTCCGCCGCACCTCCGCCGCTGGTCGTTCCAGGCGGTCGTCGCCGACTACGACGACGACGGGGACCCGGACGTGTACGTCGCGGCCGACGCGCAGAAGAACGTGCTGCTCCTCAACGACGGACGCGGGCGCTTCCGCGACGCCGCGGTCGAGTCGGGCTGCGCGTCCGACGGACAGGGCGCCGAGCAGGCGAGCATGGGCGTCGCGGCGGGCGACGCCGACGGCGACGGGCGGACCGACCTCTTCGTCACCAACTTCAGCCACGAGACGAACATCCTCTACCGCTCGATGGGAGCGACCGGCGCGCCGGTCTTCGCCGACGTGACGAGCGCGTCCGGCGTGGGCCGCCCCGGGTTCCTGACGCTGGGCTGGGGCGCGTCGTTCGCCGACCTCGACAACGACGGCGACCTCGACCTCGCCTACGCCAACGGGCACCTCTACCCCGACGTGCGCGCCGCGGCGCCCGACACGACGTACCGCCAGCACACGGCCGTGATGCGGAACGACGGCACGGGCCGGTTCACCGAGGTGTCGAGCGACGCGGGCGACGTGGCGGTGCCGCGCGCGCACCGAGGCCTCCTCGCCGCGGATCTCGACGACGACGGGCACCTCGATCTCGTCCTGACCGTGCTCGACGGTGCGCCGGTCGTGCTGCGGAACGACGGCCGCGGGAGCGGCGGGGCGGCGCTGGTCCGCGTGCTGCGGAAGGACGGGGCGGTGGCCGTCGGCGCGAAGGTGACCGCGGTGACGGAAGCCGCCGACGGCGCGCGCGGGACGATCGTGCGCGACGTCCGGATCGGCTCCTCCTTCGGCGGCAGCGAGGACACGCGCGTCCACCTCGGGCTCGGGAGCGGCGGGCGTCTGCGCCGGCTCTCGGTCCGGTGGCCCTGGGGCGCGACGGAGACCTTCGAGGTGCCCGCCGAGGCGGCCGGCGACGCGCGGGTGGCGTGGACGGCGACCGAGGGGACGGGAAGGCTCGAGCCGTCGCGGTGAGGCGTCACGCCGCGACCGCGCCGGAGAGCCGTCGTCAGCGCGTGCGCTTCTTCAGGCAGGCGAGGCAGAACACCGGACGAAGTCCGTCCGGCACGAACGGCACCTGCGTCGGCGCGTCGCACTCGCTGCACCGGGTGTCGTGCATCGGCCCCGCGGGCTTCGGGCGGGAGCGAGGCGTGTCCGCCCCCGCGGCGCCGCCGCCGGGCGCGGGGGTCCCCTGGGGAACGCCGCCGGGAGCCCTCCCCGAATCGCCGGTGCCGACGCCGGTGCCGGTGCTGGCCGCGCGCGTGCGCTGCCTCGCGCGGCAGGACTTGCATCGCCGGGGCGGCGCGTAGCCGTGCTCCGCGAATCGGCTCTGGTCGCCCTCGCTGAAGACGAAGTCGGCTCCGCAGTCTCGGCACTTCAGGGTGAGATCGGGCAACCCCAGGCCCTCCCGGGTCACGACGCCGTACCATGCTCCGCCGCCCGCCGGTTCCCGTCGGAAATCCCGACTCGCGCGCGGTTCGCGCGGGCGCACCGCCCGGGACCCGCCCTGCGGACGTCGAATTCCGCGGGCGGGACGGATACCTTCCGGCCCGTGCTCCCCTTCACGTTCCGCTTGAACGCAGGCATGGTCGCCGCGTGCGTCCTCCTCGTCGCCGGAGCGGCGATCCTGCTCGCCGGGGGCGAGCGGTGGCAGACGACGGGGACGGGCGTGCTCGTCCTCTCCGCGGTCGTCTACTTCCTCGCGCGCGTGAAGCAGATGTGGGACGCCCGTCGGGCGGATTCGGAGGAGCCGTGAAGCTGACCCGGAACCGCTCGAGCCGCATGTTCGCCGCGGCGGGAGCGGCCCTCGCGCTCGCGGCGTGCGACTCCGCGCCCGCGCCCGTCGCGCCCAGTTCGCCCGATGCGCCGCCGACCCCCGCTCAGGCCCCGGCGGAGCGCCCGCCCGCGAAGCCCGCGGCCGCCCCGTTCCCGACGTTCGTGGACGTCGCCGAGGAGGCGGGCGTCGCGACCATGAACCACACCGGGAAGCCGGCGAAGAAGGACTGGATCGTCTCCGGCATGGGCGCCGCCGCGATCGCGTTCGACTACGACCGCGACGGCGACATGGACCTCTGCGTGGTGGACGGCACGATGCTGACCGACCAGGGCGTCCTCGAGTACCTCGACGAGGCCCGCACGCGCCTCTTCCGCAACGAAGGCGGGATGAAGTTCACCGAGGTGACGAAGGCCGCGGGAATCGACCTCCAGGCGTTCGGGTTCGGCGGCGCGGCCGGCGACGTGGACGGCGACGGCTGGCCGGACCTGTACATCTGCTGCTGGGGCCGGAACCGCCTGTACAGGAACCGCGGCGACGGCACGTTCGAGGACATCACGGACCGCGCGGACGTCGCGGGCGGCGACTGGGAGATGACGACCTCCTGCGCGCTCGGCGACGTGAACGGCGACGGGATCCTCGACATCTACGCGGCGAACTACTCCGACCAGAAGGCGTACATCGACGAGTGCCGGAAGGCCGGGATCGGCGGACGGAACGCGACCTGGCGCGGTCACAAGGTGTACGTGGGCCCCGCGGGACTCACGGGACAGCTCGACCGTCTCTGGATCGGCCGCGGCGACGGCACGTTCTCCGACGAATCGAAGGCGCGCCTCCGGAACCAGAAGGCCTACTACGGCTTCTCCCCCGTCATGACCGACGTGGACAACGACGGCGACCTCGACATCTTCGTGGCGAACGACACGCAGTCGAACCACCTCTGGGTGAACGACGGGAAGGGCGTCTTCGAGGACCTGGCCCTCCAGGCGGGCGTCGCCATGAACCGCGACATGCTGGAGCAGGCGTGCATGGGCGTGGACGCCGCGGACTACGACCGCGACGGCTGGCTCGACCTCACCGTGACCAACTTCTCCCACGACTACAACACCATCTACCTGAACAAGACCGGACGCACCCGCCGCCCCGACGGGAGCCGCGTGATCTCGTTCACCGACAGCACGCACGCCGTGGGGCTCGCGCAGCCGAGCTACTTCCGCCTGAGCTGGGGCGTCAAGTTCGTGGACTTCGACCTCGACGGATGGCTCGACTACTTCACCGCGTGCGGGCACGTCTACGGCGAGATGGACGACTTCGAGAAGACGACGCAGACGAGCTACGCGCAGCGCTGCCAGGTGCTCCGGAACGACGGCACGACCGCGCGGATGCTCCGGGACGTGACCGACGACGCCGGGCCCGCGTTCGGCCTGAAGCGCGTCTGGCGCGGCGCGACCTTCGCCGACTTCGACGACGACGGCGACGAGGACGTGTGGGTCGGCGCGCTCAACGGGAAGGCGGCGCTCTTCCGGAACGACGGGGGGAACAGGAACTCGTTCCTGCGGTTCCGCCTCGACGGGAAGAAGCCCCTCACGACGCCGGCCGGGGCGCGGGTCCTCGTCACCATGGCCGACGGCTCGGTGCAGGTCCGCGAGCTCCACTACGGCGACTCGTTCTGCGGCGACAACGATCCGCGCTTCTTCTTCGGGCTCGGCGCGGAGCCCGCCGCGCGGAAGGTCGTGATCCAGTGGCCGGGCGGCACGTCGCACGAGTTCCGCGACGTGGCGGGGCGCCGGGCGTACGTCATCCGGCAGGACGACGGGACGCTGACCGAGGAGAAGCTCTCCGGGCGGTGATGGAGTACACTCCCTGCCGTCCCGCCGCGAAGGAGGCCCCATGCACCCCGCCGTGAAGAAGGCGCCGCACGTCGTGCTCGTCCTCTCGATTGCCGCGACGCTCGCCGCCTGCGCCTCGCAGGGCGGCAGCACCGCCGCGCCGGTCTCCCCGGGGAGCGTCCAGCCGCTCCGCCTCGGCGAACCGTGGAAGTCGTCGCACGGAGAGGTGTTCGTCCACCGCGTGCAGGACGAGTACCAGGTGATCCAGTGCGTTCCGGAAGGCCCGATCCGCGGGTGCTTCAAGGACGTGTTCAGCGTGAACCGGAACGCGCTGAGCGAGGACGAGTCCGACGGCGTGTCGTGGAACGCCTGGCTGCCGGTGAAGCGCCTGCCGGGCCTCGAGATCGTCTTCCTCTCCCCCGAGTCGGTGGCGTTCCGCGAGCTCTTCCCCGCGGTCCGATGACCGGGCCGCTGGAGCTCGAGCCGGGGGACCCCGAGCCGCGCCGCGCGGGTCCTGTCCGACCGACGCACGCGGACGAGCCGCCCGACGCGACCGGCGGCGATTCGTCCGGGTCGGCGCCGCTCGAGATGGAGCCGGCGGGGAGCCCTCCGCCCGCGACGCCCGACGCAACGCTAGGCGCAACGCTTGGCGCAACGAACGGCGCTTCGCCCGATGCGACGCCCGGCACGGAGCCCGTCGCGGAGGCACCCGCGTCCGAACCGCAGCCGACTGTCGAGAGCGCCGCACCCGCCGTCGCAGCGCCGTCCGCGCCGGCGCCCGCGGACCCGGGCGCGCCGTCCGAGTCCCCGTGGCTCGAGATCCTCCGCACGCCCGTGGCCCCCGGCGTCCTCCCGGCCACGTTCATGCTCGCGGCGCTCTTCCTCTTCATGTCGTGGGTCGAGGGCGGCTCCACGAAGGACTCGCGCCACTACCTGATGTGGCTCCGCGGCGCGCTCTGGATCCCCGCGTTCGCCGTGCTCGGGCTCTGGTCCCGCCGCATCACGAAGGCCACGATCGAGGACCGGCCCGTCGCGGGCTTCACCGACGAACTCGATCCGATGGACCGGCGCACGGCGGCGGGGCTCTTCGTGGTCTGCCTCGCGGTGGGGATGCTTCCCGCCGGGCTCTGGATGTCGGTCCAGTCCGCCTTCGGCGCGCCTTCCTGGCTCACGGCCGCGGTGCTCGCCGCGTGCCTCGTCGCCGCCACGCTCCACCTGCCGTTCGCGCACGCCGCGACGGTCCTCCGCGACGACGCGTCCGGCGCGCTCCCGACCCGTTCGCTCCGCGCGTGGAGGAAGAACGCGTTCGCGGCGAAGATCGCCGTGGCGCCGACCGCGGCCTTCCTCGGGCTCTTCGGGATCGCGGCCGTGCTCTCCGGCACGTTCAACCCGTCGCCGGAGCGCGGCGCGACGATCGAGGACCACACCTTCGGCCGCGACCTGCTCCGCTTCGTCCTGTTCGGCGTGCGGTTCGCCATGGCGTGGGCCGCGCTCGTCGCCGCGCGGGTCTCGGGGATGCTCGTCCGGGACGTCCCCGAGGTCAGACAGGAGATCCAATGACCGCACCCGACCACCCCGGCGCAGCCGGACCGCGGGCGACGAGCTACTGGGACTATCTCCGCGTGGACGCTCTGCTCTCGCTCCAGGGCGGGGTCGGCGGCGCGCCGGTCTCGACGCACGAGGAACTCTTCATCGTCGTCCACCAGATCTACGAGCTCTGGTTCAAGCTGGCGATCCGCGAACTCCGCGGGATCCGCGACGAGCTGCTCCCGGAGTTCGTGCCCGACCAGCGGATGAGCGTGGCCGTCCACTCGCTCCGCCGCGTGGGGGTCATCTTCGAGATCGCCGCGCAGCACTGGCGCGTGATGGAGACGCTCTCGACGCGCGACTTCCTCGACTTCCGCGAGAAGCTGATGCGCGCGAGCGGCTTCCAGTCCGGCCAGTTCCGCGAGGTGGAGGCGATCCTCGGGCTCGACGAGGCGGCGCGAATCGGCTACGGCGGGAAGGGTTCGCAGGACCGCGCGCTCATGAACGCCGACGGCTCGGCGAGCGGCAGCAAGTCGCGCCTCGACGCGCTCCGCGAGTCCGGCCCGCCGATCCTGGTCGTGCTCGAGCGGTGGCTCCATCGCACGCCGATCCTCGGGAGCCGTCCGGGGGATGCGGGCGATGCCGCCGTCGTGGCGGGCTTCTGCGCGGACTACGTGACCGCGATGGAGCGGGACATCGGCGATCCCGACGCGCGTGCGGCGCTCCAGCTCGAGGACCCCGCGGCGCGGAGCGCACTCGCCGCGCGCTACCGCGCGGAGGTCGCCCGGGCCCGCGACTTCCTCCGCGCCGCGGACCTCCCCGAGGGCACGTCCGACGCCGAGCGCGCGCGGCGCAGCCGCATCCGCGCGGCGATCCTCTTCATCGAGAGCTACCGCGACCTGCCGCTCCTCGCGTGGCCGCGGGAACTCCTCGACTCGCTGGTCGCGCTCGAGCAGTCGATGCTCATCTTCCGCCAGCGGCACGCGCGCATGGTCGAGCGCGAGATCGGTTCGCGGCCGGGGACGGGCGGTTCGGAGGGTGTCGCGTACCTCGACTCCACGGCGCTCCGCTACCGCGTGTTCAAGGATCTCTGGGCCGTGCGCACGATCCTGCTCCGGAAGGGCGCGCTGCCGGCGCCGGGCGACACGTCCTTCTACGACTACCGGTTCGGGGGCTGACGGGATGCGGAAGCCGTCGATCCTGCGGGGCGTCCTCCAGGGTGCCGCGGCGGGCGCGTTCGCGGGACTCCTCGACGTGGGCCGCGCGCTCGGGAGCTCCCACGAGGTGCTCCAGCCGCACCACGGGTGGAAGGTCGTCCTCTTCTACGCGGGATGGTTCGCGCCGCTCGGCGCCGCGGCGGTGCTCGTGGCGCGGCGGTTCGCGTGGCCGTTCCGCATGCTCGACCTGCTCCTCGCGGGCGGCGCGGTGTGGTTCTTCGTCACCGCCTGGATCAACGTGGCCGCGCTCGACGGCTTCACGTCTCCGCTTTCGATCTTCGTCGATCTGCTCCTCTTCGCCGCGGCCGCCGGCCTCGTGACGGTGCGCTACCGGTCCCCGGGCGCCGACGCGACGCACGGCGGACGATGGGCGCTCCTCGCCATCGCGTCGCTCGGCATCGCGGCGCTCTTCGGGTTCGTCCTCCCGCCCCGCGGCGAAGGCGACGCGCCGCTGGTGCGCGGCCCGGCCGGCGGGAAGCCGCGGCCGAACGTGCTCGTCGTGCTCGTGGACACGCTCCGCGCGGACCATCTCTCCTTCCACGGGTACGCGAAGCCGACGAGCCCCGAGTTCGACGCGTTCGCGAAGGACGCGGTCGCCTTCAACGACGCGCGCGCCGTGACTTCGTGGACGAAGCCCTCGGTGGCGTCGCTCTTCACGTCGATGTACCCGACGACGCACGCGTGCATCGAGCAGCGGGACGTGCTCGTGCCGGAGGCGGTCACGATCTCGGAGACGTTCCGCGCGGCCGGATGGCGCACCGCGGCGTTCGTGGACAACCCGTTCGTCTCCGAGGAGTTCGGGCTCGGACAGGGCTTCGAGCGCTTCGAGGGCGTCGCGCCGAGCGTCGTCGTGAACGGCACGCTCCTCGGCAAGGCGCTCTTCATGACGCGCGTCCTCTCGCTCGCCGGCCGCCCGTTCGGAGTGGGCGTCCGCGAGGAGCGCGGCGCGGCGCACCTGCACGAGCGCGCCCTCGCATTCGCCGACGAGGCGAGGAAGGACGGGCGCCCCTTCTTCGCCTACGTCCACGCGATGGAGCCGCATCTCCCGTACGTCCCCGCGCGCGCCGACGCCGAGGCGATGGGCTTCCCGAAGGGCGAGGAGTACGCCGAACCGCCGCGCTACAACGGCATCCTCCCGTTCCAGACGACGCCGGAGCCCGACCCCGCCTTCCGCGCGAAGCTCGTGGCGCAGTACGACGGCGAGATCCGCGGCTGGTCCCGCGAGTTCGGGAAGCTCGTGGACGGGCTCCGCGCGCGGGGGATGCTCGACGACACGGTGGTCGTCGTCCTCGCCGACCACGGCGAGGAGTTCTGCGAGCACGGCGGATGGACCCACGGGCACTCGCTCCACCGCGAGGTGATCTCGGTGCCGCTCGTGATCCGCGCGCCGGACGCGGTTGCGCCCGCCGCGTCGCGCGGCCGCCGCATCCGCGGCATCGCCACGCTCCTCGACGTCGGCCCGACCCTCACGGAGCTCTGCGGCATCGAGGACCCGCGCATCGCCGACCCGCAGCGCTCCGGCCGGTCCCTCCTCGCGCAGGTCCTCGGCACCGGCCCGCGCCCCGACGCGATCGCCCCGCGGCCCGTCCTCGCCGAGGTCACGATGACCCCCGTCTCCCTCCGCTCGATCCGCGACGGCTCCCTCCTCGCGATCCGCGCGAAGGCGCCCCTCCAGGAGTCCGTCTCCGCCTACGAGGACGAGCGCGACCCGCGCCACCGGAAGGACGTCGCCGTCGAACAGGCCACCGAGACCCGCCGCGCCCTCTCGCTGATGGACGACCTCTTCACCCGCCTCGCCGCCGCCGCCCTCCTCGGCGGCGCCCGCGACCTCGACGCCGGGACGATCGAGGCGCTTCGCCGCCTCGGGTACGTGGGAGGGAAGTGACTGGATCGCCGCCGGCGTGCAGGCGCAGGGCGAAGCAGCGAGCGCCGTCCTCGGCAGCAGGCGTGTCGATGGCCCGGCGGACGCCGGAATTCCACTTCATCTCGTGATGTGCGGCGACTCGCCGGGGAACGTCAGGAGTACCGCGTTCACGCGGGCCGTTCGCCGTGCTCGTTCACCGTCCGCGGCGACATCCCCGTCACGGAGTGCAGCTTTCCCTCGACGAACGCGCGGACCATGCGGATCTGGTCGTACGTCGCGGCGCCGGCCAGTTGATCGAAGACCGGGCGCAGCCGGCCGTCGGGCGACGACGCCAGCGCGGGAAGCACGCGGGCCTGCACCTCGGGGGCGACCCACGGGTCGAGCGACGCCGGCGGCTCCTCTCGCAGGAACTCGACGAGGTACTGCACGACGGTCGAAGGCGCGCGATCCGTCGCCGCCGCCACCGCATCCAACGTTGCTCCCTTGCGGAAAAGAGCCGAGGCGCGTCGGCGGGACGCGCTCCGTTTCGGGGCCGACGTGCCGGCGGACTCGCCGTCGCTGCATGCGCTGCCGTCCGCGCTCCCGTCGGCGCGATCGTCGGCATCGTCATCGGCGCCATCCTCGGCACCTCCGCCGGAATCGCCGCGTGCCGCGGCGGGCGCGTCCCGCAGCGCCTCGCCCTGCGGACCCGCCGGATGCTCCGCGATGGCCGCCAGGAACCGCGCGCCGAACGCCTCGAGCTTCTTCGCGCCCACGCCCTTCACCCGCAGGAGCGCCGCCTCGGACGTCGGCCGCACGCGCGCCAGTTCCTCGAGCGTCACGTCGCCGAACACGATGTACGGAGGCACGCCCAGCTCCGACGCGATCCCGCGCCGAAGCGCGCGCAGCGCTTCGAACAGCGCCTCCTCGGCCGGCGCGAGGTCTCGCTCCGGCGCGCCCCGCGCACCCTGTCCGCCTTGTGCGGACCGCGCGCCCTCCTGCCGCCGCCGCGGCTTCGCGACGAGGCCCGCCCGGGGCGTCACGAGCACTGCACGCCGCTCGCCGCGGAGCACGCGCGCCGAGTCCTCGGTGAACTCGAGCACCGGGTACTCCCCGGCCGTTCGTGCGAGCGCCCCGGCATCCACGAGCTGGTCGATGAAGTTGCCGATGCGCTGCGCCGGCATCTCCTTCAGCAGCCCGAACGTGGGGATCCGGTCGTGCCCGCGCTCGACCACCTTCGCCGTGCGGCTGCCGCGGAGGACGTCGATCACGTAGCCGCTGCCGAAGCGCCGGCCGGTGCGCGCCACCGCCGACAGGATCTTCTGCGCGATGACGTGCCCGTCGGGCACCTCCTCGAGCTCCCGCAGGCAGACGTCGCACGCTCCGCACCCGGAGTGCGGGTACTCCTGTCCGAAGTACTCGCTGAGCGCGCGATGCCTGCACCGCGCGGACCCGGCGAAGCGCTGCATGTGCGAGAGGAGCTCGATCTGCGCGGCGGCGGCCTCGCCCGCGCCGGGCGGGTCGTCGCCGCCCTCGGCAGCGCTCCGCGCGAGGATCGACCGCCACTTCGCGCCGTCGGCCGACGTGTAGAGGAGGAGGCACTCGGCCGGCAGCCCGTCGCGCCCCGCGCGCCCCGTCTCCTGCTGGTAGTGCTCGACGCTCTTCGGCATCGCCCCGTGCACCACGAGCCTCACGTCGCCCCGGTCGATCCCCATGCCGAACGCCACCGTGGCGACCACCACGTGCAGACGTTCCGCGCGGAAGTCCTCGCTGACCCGGGCGCGCTCGGCAGGGTCGAGCCCGGCGTGGTAGGCGCGCGCGTCGATCCCCGCGCGGCGGAGCGACGCGGCCAGCTCCTCGGTGTCCTTCCGCGCGATGCAGTACACGATCGACGCCGCGGCGGGATGCCGACGGATCGCGTCCGTCACCTGCCCCGCGAGGTCGTGGCGCGGCAGCACGCGGTAGGTCAGGTTCGGGCGGTCGAACGTGCCGACCAGCACGGCCGGATCGCGGAGGCGCAGTTGCGTGGCGATGTCCTCCCGCACCCGCGGCGTGGCCGTGGCGGTGTAGGCGTGGAAGGGCACGCGCTCGAAGCGGTCCCGCAGCTCGGCCAGGCGGCGGTACTCCGGGCGGAAGTCATGGCCCCACTGGCTGATGCAGTGGGCCTCGTCGATGGCGACCGCGCCCGGCGCGAGCCCCTCGATCCAGTCGAGGAACCCGTCGGCGAACAGCCGCTCCGGCGCGACGAAGAGCAGGCGCAGCTCGCCCGCCGCTTCCATGCGACGCAGGTCGGCCCGCTCCTTCGGCGTGACGTTCGAGTGCAGCGCCGCCGCGGGGTAGCCGGCGAGGCGCAGCCCGTCCACCTGGTCCTTCATCAGCGCGATGAGCGGCGACACGACCACGGTGAGCCGGCCGGTCACGAGCGGCGGGAGCTGGTAGCAGAGCGACTTCCCGCCGCCGGTCGGCAGCACGACCAGCGCATCCCGCCCGTCGAGCGCCGCGTCGATCGCGTCCCTCTGCAGCGGCCGGAGCGCCCCGAACCCGAAGTGCCGCGCCAGCGCCGCCGCGATCGCCGCGTCGCGCCCCGCCCGCCCGGTCATCGCAGCTTCAGCCGTCATCGCCGGGGAGTGTACGGGGGCCGGTGGACGCGCGCGGGGCGGGGATGCGGCGAGGGCCGGTTGGCTCGCGGACACCGCTGAGGGCCGCCCGGTTGGCAGGAGGCTGAGGCGAAGTGCCCGGACGAGCTAGACTTTGCATGCGGAAGTGAGGATACGAAGGGCGTCCCGGCTGGCAAGGCTGGCGCGAATCACGGCGCGGACCGCGGGAGGAACTGAAACCCGAGATTGGGAACCCTCGGCCAATCGAGCGGATGCCAGCCAGATCTCACGCTCTCGGCCCGCCGTCCGAGAACTTCAACCGCGGTCTCCGCGAGCTCCAGATTCTCAATGCGTTCCAGGTCCAATCGGATCGTGTCGTTCACCGACCGGACCCCTCTGATGCGCCACGGCTCGTCGATGCTCCGCACGATCTCAAGCCCTCGATCAGATGCCGGAAGCCGCACCAGCCCCTGCCAACGGGAGAGCGCGGCACCAAATCGGTACGCGTGAATGCACACAACCGGCATCCCGTCGAAGAGCGAGAGGCTGCTGAAATCCAACCTGACGACATCGTCCTCGGCGTCGGACCAGCCGATCGAGCCGAGCAGGCGCCTCCGTTCCGGCCGAGGCACGAGTGTCCGTGACACACCGGTCGACGGATCGAAGGATCGCAGGTCAGCCCCGGTGCAGTACAGGATGACGTCACGCACGAGCAGGTACGAATCGTGACTGAAACGCGTCACGACGATCTGGGCTGCACCCTGATCGGCGTAGGCGACCTTGCTGCAGTCGCCCTTCCACTTGTTCATCGCAACTCGACGCCCGTCGTCGCTGCACGAGATGGACACGGGCCCCCAGTTGAATCGTCCGACGCGATGCGCGACTCGTTGTCCGGCTCGCAGCACGACGAGCGACGAACCGTTGGAGTAGGCCAGTCCCTCGTTGTTCGGCAGCGGAACCGCCGTGCTTGTGTACTCGTCAGTCAACTGCTCCACGCCGGATCGGCTGATGCGAAACGCCCGGTACTTCCCTCGGCGGTTCGCCATCACGTCTGCCCGATCGACATCCTGCTTGGCCGCGGTGACCGTGACGTCGTCGCCACCCGGCCACGCCGTCGCCGATGTGATCTCCGCGAATTCCCCGGCATCGAAGCTGAACAACTCCGACTCGCCGTCGCGGGAGACACGGATCACGTCTCGGCTACGCTTCCAGTACACGGTAACAAGCCTCCGGACGTCTGCAGAGCCTGAGAGATACCGACCGCGAGCATCCGTGCGACTCCAGTCGTATCACTCACGAACGCCCTGCGAGAGAGCGCAAGCGGCCCTGATCCTACAGGAGGTGGCCCTGGAGTCACTCCGCGTCGCGTCGTGCCAAGCGCGGCAACCGGGCTGCTTGACTTCGCCGGTCGGCATGGGCGAGTGCGGCCTGTGGCCTCACGCGACAGACGAATCCCCTCCCCCCGGTAACTCCGTTGCCGGATTCCCGCAAGGCCGCCCGTCGCCGGCCCTGTCTCAGGCTCCGAGGGCTCCGGACGATGCGTCCACTACCCTGGAGGTCCGTCTCATGAGGAAGATCGCGCTGTCGCTGGCCGTGCTCACGCTGCTCTCGCTGTCCGTCGCGCGTGCCTTCGTCGAAAGTGCCCGCGCCGGGGAGTGCGAGTCCGGCTTCCGCTGCGACAACGTCTGCCCGCTGGCCCAGCAGGCCAACAAGCACCGCGCCACGGGGACCGAGGCGGTCGCCTCGGCTTCGGCGGTGCGTGCCGCGCGGGTGGCCGAGGTGCTGCGGATGCTGAAGCAGGTGTAGAACGTCCGGCTCATCGCTCCCCGCACGCGCAGGCGACCCAGCCGGGATTCCGGCGCGGGCGGGGGGCGCACGAGGTGCCGTGAACGAACGCGCGAACGAACGCAGGAACGAGCCGACGCACGAGGCGCCGAACGGCGCGACGAACGCGCGGACAGGCGGACCGACGAACGCGCAGGCGGGCGGGGCGGCGGCGAGCTGCGTCGCCGTCCACGAGAACGGGTTCGACGGGCTCTGGCGCGACCACCGCGAGGCCGTCTTCCGCTTCCTCTGCCGCCTCACCCGCAACGCCGCCGACGCGGAGGACCTCCTCCAGGAGACGTTCCTCACGGTGTGGCGGAAGCAGGCCCAGTTCGAGGGGCGAGGGAGCGTGGCGGGGTGGCTGAAGCGCACCGCGTTCCGCCTGTACCTGAACGAACGGGAGAAGCGGACGCGGCGGGCGGAACTCGACGAACGGGTCGGCGCGCCCGATCCCCGGACGTCGGCGCCGCCGGCCGACCGCGAGGTCGCGCGGCGCGACGCGGTCGCGCTCCTGTCGAAGAAGGTCGAGGAGGCGCTCCGGTCGCTCCCCGACGAGCCGCGCGAGGCCTTCGTGCTCTTCCGCATGGAAGGGATGTCCGTGGCCGAGATCGGAGAACTCACCGGCGTCCCGGCGAAGACCGCCGAGACGCGGGTGCGGAGGGCGACGCTCCTCCTCGCAGAGATGCTGTCGA
Source organism: Planctomycetota bacterium (assembly GCA_022072415.1). GTDB lineage: Bacteria > Planctomycetota > JAJSAM01 > JAJSAM01 > JAJVHW01 > JAJVHW01. Next base: position 2,597 of record JAJVHW010000006.1, on the reverse strand, counting down.
AGCACCGCCGGGACCTTCCGGCGGATTGAGGTACACGTGACGCACGACGACTCCCATCCACGACCCCCCGATGCGACGGATGCGTCCGCGACGGACCGCGTCCGCGCGCTCTGCGAAGGACGCCTCTCCAGCGCCGACGCGGACCGCGTCCGCGCCGAGATCGCGGCCGATCCCGAGCTTCGCGCGTTCGCGGAGGCGTTCGACGCCGTCCACGCGAGCACCGGCGGCGACGCGTTCCCCGCCGCGCCGGCCGCATTCCGCGCGCCGCGCGGGACCGTGCGCCGCTTCCCCCGGTGGATCGCCGCTGCGGCGCTGCTCGTCGCGGCGGGCGGCGCGTGGGCGTTCCTCGGTTCGTCGCGCGGTCCGTCGGATGTGGTCGCGCCCGTGCTGGCGTCGCTCGGAGCGGGCGGGGACGTTCCTGCCGCCGCACAGGCCGACGCGCATCTGCTCGCGTCCGCCGAGACGGTGCGCGACGGGAAGCTCGTCTGGATGACCGACATGCGCCGCGCCGAGGCGCTGTCCTCGGCGTCGGGGAAGCCGATGCTCGTGTTCCTCCAGCACCCGACCTGCCCCTGGTGCAAGGAACTGAAGGAAGGCCCGTGGTCCGACGCCGGGGTGATCGCCGCCGCGTCGGAGTTCGTCCCCGTGATGCTGTCGGTGCTCGACGAGGTGCCGGAACGCTTCCACGGAGTGTTCCCGGACAAGTGGCCCTACGTGGGCGTGATCGCGCCGGACGGGACGACCGTCGCCGAGTTCCCGGGCGTCCGTCCGACGGAGTCCATGAAGACCGAGATCGACTCGGCCGTGCACGTCGTGGAGACGCGGAGCGGACGGGCGCCCTCCTGGTCCGAGGTCCGCGGCGCCGCGACGGCGCTTCTCGCGGGGCGCACGGCCGAGGCGGCCGGACGTCTCGGAGAGGCGTGGCTCCGCTACGACGAATCGGCGAGGTTCGCCGCGAGCCCCACGCGCGGCGACGCGTCGCACGCGCGCTCGGTTCTGCAAGGAAGGCTGCGCGACGCGCTGTCCAGTGCGGCGAAGACCGCGGAGACGGACGCTCCGTCCGCCGCCGCCGGTCTCCGGGCCGAGGCCGACCGCTTCGCAGGGTCGCCCCCTGAGCCCGAACTGCGCGCGGTCGCGGACGCTCTCGAGCGCCGCGGCGCGTTCCCCGTCCTCCTGGAGAAGCCCCGCCGATGATGCGTCGCGTCGCCCCGCTCGTCCTGCTGGTGTTCGCGTCCGCTGCGTGGGCAGGCGACGCGCTCGACGACGCGACGAAGGCGTTCGAGGCCGGAGATTTCAAGCGCGCGGCGGAACTCGCGGGCGCCATCGAGGCGAAGCAGGACAACCCGGTCCGTGCGCAGGCGATGTACCTCGCCGGCGAGGCGAAGCTCGCGCTCCGCGACGCGGCGGGCGCCGAGGAGTGCTTCCGGGACGCGCTCCGCACCAAGAAGGACAGCGTCCCCGCGCTGACCGGGCTCGGACGCGCGCTCACCGTGCGCGCCGCGACCGACGCGAAGGCCGCCGACGAAGCGGAGAAGACGCTCCGCCGCGCGGTGGAGCTCGACGCGAAGTCCCAGCCCGCGCGCCGCGCGCTCGGCTCGCTCCTCTCGGTGCTCTCGAAGCATGACGCGGCGCGGAAGGAGCTCGAGGCCGCGCGGAAGCTCGATCCGAAGGACGCGCTCACGGCGCAGGCCCTCGTCGACGCGTGCCTCCGCGCCGAGGAGGTGGACGCCGCCGGGAAGTTCGCCGCGTGGTTCCGGAAGGACGCGGGCGAAACCGCGATGGGGCACTTCCTCGAGGCGCTCGTCCTCGACCGGAAGGGCGAGGCCGACGCTGCCATCGCCTGCTACGAGAAGGCGGTCGCGAAGGACGACCGCTTCATCGACGCGCACAAGAACCTCGCCATCCTCCGCGTGGCGCGGAACCCGATGTACCGCGACGCCGCGAAGCTCGAGAAGGCGTACGCGCACATCGACCGCTACTTCGAGCTCGGCGGCGACGACCCGAAGCTCAAGGAGACGTTCGACACCATCCGCCGCGTGCTCGAGGAGTACGGGATGGGACCGAAGAAGAAGTGAGCCGGCGCGCCGCGCCGCGCTCTCCCCAGTGCACATAGGCGAGGGGGTACGGGACGGACCACTGCGCACGTGTGTGTCGCAGGGAATTGCCCGAACCGGAGTCTCCCGTCACCGGCCTCCTCGCTGCACGGGGCGCAGTTCGGTCGAGACGTGCAAACTGCAAGACTTCTCTACGGTTTGCACGGATCTGCGGTCGTGTCCGCAGCGCCGGGAAGCGGGACGAAGCCGCACGCACGGAGGAGCGCGGCGGTGCGGCCGCAGGGGGCGGAGGCGACGCACCACTTGATGTGGGCGACCGTGTCTTCGACCGTGCCCGCGGCGCGGGCGGCGTGGAGGGCGGCGTCGATCGACTCTTCGTCGGCGACGAGTGCGTCGGCGCGGACGCACGCGAACCCTCGCGGCCCGGTGATGACGAGGAGCGGATGGGGGAGCGGCGGCGGGAGTCCGGCGCGGCGCTCGGAGGGCACGGCGCGGCGGTACCAGACGGGCCCCTCGGGCGCGCCCGCCGCCGCGAGGCACGCG
>JAJVHW010000063.1 GCA_022072415.1 Planctomycetota bacterium | reverse complement strand
GGCACCGCGCCGAAGCCCGCGCGCGCCGGCGGCGCATGGCGGTCGAAGGGCGCGGGGCGCGTGACCGGCCAGGTGCGCGACGAGCGCGGCGAGAAGCCCGTCGAAGGGGTGGCGCTCACGCTCGCGGCCGCCGAGTCCGGGCCGTCGAAGCGCCTCTCCGCGCGGTCCGCTCCCGACGGGACGTTCGCGTTCGACGACGTGCCCGACTTCCCCGCGTGGACGCTCTCCGCCCCCGTTCCCGGCGGCGGCACCGCGGAGATCACCGGCCTCGCCGTCCGCCCGGGCGAGACCACCGACGCAGGCGTGCTCTGCCTCGCCGTCCCGGTGTCGGTCTCCGGCGTCGTGCTCGACCCCGACGGGAAGCCCGTCCGCGGCGCGAAGGTCCGCGCGCTCCGGCCGTTCGACCTCACGTCGAACCTGATCGGCGTGTTCGCCGAGCAGGGCGCGCCGCCGGAGCTCGTCTCCGTGGCCGAGGCCGTGAGCGGCGACGACGGCCGCTTCGCGCTGAAGCGCGTGCCGTTCGGGCTCCACGACCTCGCCGCCGACGCGCGCACCGACCACCGCATGTTCGCGCGGGCCGTTCACCGCGTGGAGGTGCGGGCCGGCGCAGCGCCGCCGGACGTCACGATCCGGCTCGAAGAGGGCTTCGGGATCCGCGGCTCGGTGACGCGCGGCGGCGTCGGCGTGGCGGGCGCGAGGATCCACGTGTCGCCGGAGGCCGACGGCCCCGCGGGCCTCGCGAAGCTGTTCGCGCGCGTCCAGTCCGCGACGACGGCCGCCGACGGCACGTACGAGGTCGCGCACCTCTCGGCGGGCGACTGGAACGTGGCGCTCCAACTGGACGGCGAGGTCGCTCCCGGGAAGAGTTCGGTCACGTTCCCGGGCCACGAGGGCACGCTCGACTTCGCGCTCGAAGGCGACGCCGAGATGACCGGACGTGTCACGTCGGCCGACGGGAAGGCCGTCGCGGGCGCCACCGTCACCGTGTCCGAGACCGGCACGGGGCGGAAGGGCAGCGCGTCGTCGGACGCCGCGGGCGCCTACCGGATCCGCGGGCTCGCGTCGGGAGTGACGGTCGGCATCTCGGCCACGGCCTCGGGCCACGCCCCGTTCGGCGCGTCGGTGCTCGGCGAACTCGGCTTCTTCGGCGGCGGCGCGAAGTCGGTGACCACGGAGACGACGCCCGGCGTCAACGTGTTCGACATCGCCTTCCCCGAGGGCGCGACGCTCCGCGGCCGCGTCGTCGCGCGCGGCACGCAGGACGGGATTCCGTCGGCCCGCGTGAAGGTCGCCTCGGGCGGCATCTTCGGGCTCGGCCACTCGACGGAGGGCGTGACCGACGCGCAGGGTCGCGTCGAGATCCGCGGGATCGCCACGGGACCGGCGCGCATCTCGATCGAGAAACGCGGCTGGTACGCCGAGGGCGACGAGTCGTCGTCGGGGCTCGGCGCGTTCCTGGCCGTGGCCCAGGCGATCGGCGGCGCGAAGGGCGAACCCAAGGACGACCCCGGGACGGGGCTCGACATCCAGGCGGCGCCCGGGCGCGTCATCGAGCGCACGGTCGAGCTCGACCGCGCGGCGATCGTGACGGGCCGCGTCACCGGTCCGGGGAATCTGCCCGTCGAGGGCGCGACCGTGGAGATCGCGCCCGTGAAGTCGGGCCTCGCCGCCTTCGAGATGGAGGAGATGCTCGGCGGGATGATGGGATCCGTGAAGTCCGGGGGGCTCGTCACCGGCAAGGACGGCACGTTCACCGCGGAGGCGGCGCCGGGGCGCGACTTCCGCGTGAAGGCGACGAAGACGGGCCTCATCTCCGCCGAGTCGGAGAAGCTCCGCGCGGATCCGGGAGTCACCGCGCCGTCGGTGGAACTCGTGCTCCGCGCGGGCGGCGTGGTCGAGGGCGTCGTGCTGTCCGGAGGGAAGGGCGTCGAGGGCGCGGAGATCCGATGGATGTCGCCGGAGACCGGCGGAGGCAACCCCATCGCCGCGATGCTCGGCGGCTCGGACCTCGACGGAAGCGAGCCGCACGCGAGGACGGACGCCGAGGGGCGGTATCGCATGACGGGCGTTCGGCCCGGCAAGGTGATCCTCCGCGCGAAGCGCGAGGGGTTCCGTCCGTTCACGAAGACGGGCGTCGAGGTCGCCGACGAGCAGACGTCGGCGTTCGACATCGTCCTCGACGCGGGCGAGACGATCGAGGGCGTCGTCGTGGACGACCGCGGCGCGCAGGTCCGCGGCGCGAAGCTCACCTTCACGCCGTTCAAGAGCTCTGCGCGCGCCATCTTCGGGGGCGGGTCCGGCGACACCGTCCGCGCGACGAGCGACGACACGGGCGCCTTCCGCGCTGCGGGGCTCGCCGCGGGCGAGCACCGCGTGGAGGTGGAGGCGGCGGACCTGCTGCCGCCGAGGGAGCTCCGCTGCGCGACGGGCGGCGGTCCGGTCCGCGTGGTGATGATCGTCCCGCGCACGATCACCGCCGTCGTACACGCCGACGGGAAGCCGGTCCGGGGGGCGAGCGTGACCGCGACGCCCGCCGGGTCGGCCGAGAGCGGCGGCGTGATGCGCATCGGCGGAGTCGAGTTCCCCCGCCCCGCCGCCGCGGGCGAGGTGGATGCGGTCACCGACGGCGACGGCCGCGCCGTGCTCCGCGGGCTCCATCCCGGGAAGTACCGCGTGACCGCTGCGGCCGCGGAGTCGGGGAGCGATGCCGTGGCGCGGAACGTCGTCACGACGAAGGTCGAGGACGTCCCGGCCGAGGGCCAGGAACTGCGGATCGACTGCGCGGTCGGTCACCGGCTCGTGGTCCGCGTGACGGGCCCGGACGGGAAGCCCATGGCGGCGAACGTCTCGGGGGTGCGGACGTCGGACCAGAAGACGACGCCGGCGGTGGACACGGCGGGCGGCGCGGCCGAACTGCGCGGACTCGATCCGGGCGAGTACCGGATCTCCGTGTCCGCGCAGAGGCACCGCACCGAGCACGTCGTCGCGTCGTCCGGCGCGGGCGAGATCGCGGTGCGGCTCACGGCCGCGGGCGCGCTGAAGGGGCGCGTGCTCGGGACGACGGGGAAGCCGGTCGGGTTCGCGACGCTCCACCTGACCGCCGAATCGGGCGAGGAGACGACGGACAGCTACTTCGACCGCGGCGGGCGGTTCGAGCTCGACACCGTGCCGCCGGGCGCGGGCAGGCTCGTCGTCACGTCCGACCAGCGCGGGCGGCGCCTCCGCGCCGAGGTGACGTGGTCCGTCGCCGGCGGCCAGACCGCCGACCTCGGCGACATCCGCCTCGTGGACGCGGGGCCGGCCGGGCAGGAGAAGTAGCGGACGTCCGCCGTCGCCGCGGCGCGGGACGAAAGTCACCGGGCCGCGCCGCCCCCCGGGTGCAGCATCGGGGCATGGCCGACGCGCCGCGCACGACCGACGACGCGCCGGAACCGGCCGTCGCGCAGGGAGCCACGCCGACCGGAGCGCACGCCTCGGCCGCGCCGCTCCCCGCGAACGTGCGGGCGCTCGCGGCGGTGTCGTTCCTGACCGACGTCGCGAGCGAGATGATCTACCCGCTGCTCCCGGGCTTCCTCACGCGGACGCTGGGCGCGGGGACGGCGGCCCTCGGCGCGATCGAGGGAGCGGCCGAGACGGTGTCGGCGTTCCTCAAGCTCGCGAGCGGGCGGATGTCGGATCGCATGTCCCGGCGGAAGCCCCTCGTCGCGGCCGGATACGCGGTCGCCGCATTGGCGCGGCCCCTCGTCGCAGCGGCGGGTTCGGCGGCGCACGTGCTCGCGGTGCGTCTCACCGACCGCGTCGGGAAGGGCATCCGCACGTCTCCCCGCGACGCGCTCATCGCGGACTCGGTGCCCGAGTCGCAGCGGGGCCGCGCGTACGGGTTCCATCGCGCGGCGGACCACGCGGGGGCCGTCGTCGGACCGCTCGTCGCGTTCGCGCTGATGACCGCGTTCGAGATGGAGATGCGGACGGTCTTCTGGCTCGCCGCGGTCCCGGGGCTCGCGGCAGTGGCGGTGCTGCTGCTGCTCGTGCGGGACGTCCCCCGCGCGCCGAATCCGCCCCGCGCGGCGGCGGAGGTCGTACGCACGGCCGCGCCGTTCGGCCGTCCGTTCACGCGCTACCTCGGCGTCCTCTTCGTGTTCACCCTCGCGAACTGCGCCGACGCCTTTCTCCTCCTCCGCGCCGCGGAACTCGGCGTCCCCGCCGCGCAGATCCCGCTCCTCTGGGCCGCGCACCACGTCGTGAAGTCGCTCTCCTCGACGCCTGCGGGCGCCCTCTCCGACCGCATCGGGCGCCGCCCGGTCCTCTTCGCCGGATGGACGTGGTTCGCCGCGACGTACGCGGGCTTCGCGTTCGCCACGGAGACGTGGCACGCGTGGGCGGTCTTCCTCGGCTACGGCGTCTTCTTCGGCCTCACCGAGGGCGTCGAGAAGGCGCTCGTGGCGGATCTCGTGCCCGCACCGCGGCGCGGCGCGGCGTTCGGGTGGTTCCACGCGGTCATCGCGCTCGGCGCATTCCCCGCGTCGCTCCTCTTCGGCCTCGCGTGGTCCGCATGGGGCAGCGCGGCCGCGTTCCTCGCCGCGGGGACGCTCGCCCTCGCCGCCGCGCTCGGGCTGTCGCTCGTGCTGCCGGCGCGCGGCGGGGCGCGGGGCGGATGACCCGCCCTGCGGCCACGGCCCCCCGCGTCACTTCTTCGGCGTCTCGAGCAGCAGCGACGCGATCTTCGGGTCCGCGCCCCACGTGAAGAAGCCGATCCGCGACTTCCCCGGGATCGGCTTGATCGGGGCCTTCTCGAGCAGCGTCGCTCCGTTGATCCGCAACGAGAGCCGCCGCGCCACGACCTCGACGACGAGTTCCATCTCCTCGCGCGCCGGGAACTCCGCGGCGCCCCACTGGTACTGCAGGTCCTCGTAGCGCTCGACCTGCCCGCCCGCCTTCCCTCCCGCGTTCCAGAGGAGGATGTTCCATCCGGAGAGCCCGTCGCCGCCGCCTTCGCCCTGGAACGTCACGGCGAGCTTCGGCGCGTCGCCCTTCGGCGGGACGAGCGTCATCGTCAGGCGGAAGTCCTCGAGCCCCTCCGTCTCCTTCGCCTTCAGCCACGCGGCGTTCGACGGGCTGTCCTTCGGGAACCCGGGGCGGACCGTGTACTTCCGCCACGCGACGCCCTTCGCGGTGGACGTGCCCGCGAGCGCCTTGTTCGCGGTATCGAAGCCGCCGACCGGCACGTCGAGCTTCTGCGCGCCGCTCTTCCCCTTGAACTCGTGCTTCGCGACGGTCTGCCACTTCGGCTCCGCGGGCGCCTTGCCTTCCCGCGGGGGCGGCGGGTCGATGTCGGGGAAGAGCCCCGGGACGAGCCCCCCGTCGGGACGCGAGAGCGCCACCACGAACCCGGCCGGACCGCTCCGGTTCTTCACCTTGAGGAGGATCCGGTTCTTCCCCGCGCGGAGCTTCACGGGGAGCCGCATCGCGTCCGGCGCGGTGCCGACCGGTCCGCGCCACCAGAGCGGCGTGCTGTCGTTCCATCCGCGGTTCACGAACGACTCCACGCGCTCGCCGTTCAGGAAGAGCGCGAAGTCGTCGTCGGCGCGGAGGTGCACGAGCGCGTCCTGGTCCTTGTCCACGTTCACGTGGCAGTGCGCGTAGGTCGCGGTGTCCTCCATGTACGCGTACTTGATCGTCACCCACCCGAGCGAGTCGATCTGCACGGGGCCCGGCTCGCCGACGGCCTTCCACCGCGCGATGTTCTGCCTCTGCGGGTACTCCTTGGCGAAGTCGGTCTCGACCTCCGGCGGGAACACCTGCACGAGCGGGTCGGCGTCCTTCCCCTCGAACGGCCCGATCACGCGCCACTCGTAGAGGATGCCGAGTTCCTGCGCGCAGATCCTCCGCGCCTCGTCGTGGTCCTGGATCCGGAACGCCTCGATCGCCCGCCGCGCGATCAGGTCCCGCCGGAGCGGCGACGTGGGCGCGTGCTTCTCGACGCTCTCGGAGTCGGCGATGGCGCCGTCGCCCTCCTCGTACACGCCGAACTCCCGCGCGAGGGACGCGCGGTCGGTCTCGGAGAGGGGCCAGCGGAACTTCACGAGTTCGTCGAAGGCGGCCGGGCCGAAGGACTGCACGAGGAAGTGCGCCATGCCACGCGCCACGTACGACTCGCGCCCGTCGCGGATCGCGGCCCTTCGGTACGAGCGGAAGAACTTCCTCCACGGCGCCCAGTCGTGGCGCCCGTCGGGCTGCTTCGCGAACGTCTCGGAGAAGTGGAGGAAGAACCCGGCCGACGGGCCGTAGTTCGGGATCCGCCAGTACTCGAGGTCGCGGAGCAGGTAGTCGGCGCGGAACGCGGCGAGCGACGACGCGATCGACGCGCGCGCCTCGGGCCCTCTGCCGAGCGCCTCGTGCGCGTACGCCGCGCCGAAGTCGGCGAGACCCTCGCGGTGCCCCGAGTAGACGGGCTTCGTGTCGTCGATGCAGTGGGTCAGCTCGTGGAAGAGGAGTCCGTTGTCCACGCGCGTCCCCGTCGCGTCGTGCTTCGCGTTCCCGATGTCGATCGTCTTCCCGCCCCCGATCCCGCCGGCGAAGTCGAAGAGCTCCTTGAAGTAGACGGTGACGCGGTCCCCCTCCGGGTTCGGCCGGCGGCCGAAGAGGTCGGTCAGGTGCACGTACGCGAGGTCGAACCAGAGGCGGGACTGCGCGGGGATCGTCTCCACGAGCTGCTTCGGGCCGATGAACACGAAGTGGTGCGAGAGCGCGGCCGAGGTGCGCGCGAACGACGGATGGTGGAGCTCCGCGTCGCAGAGCTCCTGCTCCCCGGGCGGCATCGTCGCGAGCCAGAGCTTCCGCATCTCCTTCACGTCGTCGGAGGCCGCGGCGCGCACGTCCTTCGGCGCCTCCCAGGCGAGCGACGCATAGAGGGCGTTCGCCTCGGCGAACCGCCCCGCCTTCGCGAGCTCCCGCGCGCGTTCGAGGCACGCCTTCGTCTTCCCGAGCTCCTTCGCCTCCTTCTCCGCCGCGGCCTTCTCCGCCGGCGTGATGCGGCCCCAGATCTCCTCCTTCAGGTCGAGGAGGGACTTCTGCGTGCGCGCGGCGGCGTTCAGCGCGCCGAGCACCGCCTTGTCCACGTCGGCGTCGAGCTTCCCGCCGATCGACTCGAGGATGCGGAGCGACGCGTGGAGCTTCCCGCGGTCGCGGAGGCGCCCCGCGGCGATGCGGAGGTAGCGCTGCCGCTCGTCCTCGATCCGGTCGGCGACGATCTTCGACTCCACCGCAGAGAGCGGCCGCGGCGGGAAGTCGCCGAGCGCCGCGATCGCGTCGCGGAAGCGGGCCTTCGTGCGGTCGTCCGACGACGCGCGCAGCCCCGCCTCGAGCGCGGCCCAGGCGTCGGGCTTCCGTCCCGCCGCCGCGAAGCCCTGCGCGACCTTCACGATCTCGGCGACGCGCTCCTCGCTCCGCACCTCCGGCACGTCGGGCGGCGTGAACTCGGCCGCGAGGGACCGGGCCTGGCGGAACGAGACGCCGTCCTGCGGCGGGACGATCGCGCCGGACTTCGGCTCGACGAACGCGACGCGGACCTCGAGCGGGAGCGTCTCCGCCGGATCGCGATCCGCCGGGAGCGGAGCCGTGAGTTCGAGGGGCACCCTCATGCCCTTCGTCCACCGGAGCATCGGAGGGTCCACCGCGGGCATCCACGACAGCAGGGTCTCCTTCCCCTGCCACACCTCGACGAGCGGCGCCCACGGCCGCCGGATGTCGGCCGCGACGGAGTACGCGAGCTTGATCCGGAAGAGCCCCGTGACCGCCGACTCCGACGTGTCCACCTCGCACGCCACGTCCACCGGCAGCACGCGGGGGACTTCGTCCGCCTCGGCCGACGGGTCGTCCTGCGCCCGGGCGGGATGCGGACACGCGACCGCCCCGAGGGCGGCGAGAAGCGCGGCGGCGAGCCGGAGGGCGGTCACGCGCGGATGATACTGGGAACGCCCTTTGAAACGGGCGCTGCGACCTGCGTAGACTCGCGGTTCTGCCTCGATGCGGCCGGGAGGGCCATCACGTGAAACGATCCGCAGTCAAGCCCTCGTCCCATCCGGACAGGGCGCCGGGCATGTCGTGGCGCGACTATCTCTGCATGCTCCTCGGCATCGGCGCCGAGATCGAGCACGCGCAGCTCGTCCAGTACCTCTTCGCGGCGTACTCGCTGGGCGGCGACCAGGTCCCGGCCGCGAAGCGGCACGAGGTCCGGCGGTGGCAGGACATGCTGCTCACGATCGCCCGCGAGGAGATGGGGCACCTCGTCAGCGTGCAGAATCTCCTCACGCTCGTCGGCGGACCCGTCTGCTTCAACCGGCGCAACATCCCGTTCGACACGGACTACTTCCCGTTCCCGTTCCAGCTCCGCGCGCTCGACATGGAGACCATCACGCGCTACGTCTACGCGGAGATGCCCCCGGAGATGCCGTCCGACGCCTCGGCCGAGGACGTGCGGGTGGCGAACGCGGTGGTGCGGCGCCTGAAGGTCCCGGAGTCGGCGGGCCGCGTCCACCACGTCGGCACGCTCTACGAGAAGCTGATCGAACTGGTGGGCGACGAGTCGCGGATCCCCGACGAGACGTTCCGCGCGGGAACGTACGGCGCGCAGGCCTCGTTCGCCGAGTGGGGCAAGGGGTACATGCCCGAGACCGCGGCGACGCTGGCGAATCCCTCCCTCGATCCGAAGCTCCGCCGGCCGTACGGCCGCGACGCGGTGGCCATGGAGGATCGCAAGGCGACCGTGGTGGTGGCGCAGATGGCGACCCGCACCGACGCGCTCGCGGGGCTCCGCCAGATCGCCGCGCAGGGCGAGGCGCCCCATCTCGCCGCGGCGAACGTCGACTCCGGCGACGAGCCCTCGCACTTCGACCGCTTCGCCGAGATCTGGCGCGGCATCGAGGCGCGCGACGCGGCGCGGAAGCCGTGGGCGTACGCGCGCGACGTGGCCGCGAACCCCACCGCGAACCCGGACCTGCGCCGGTCGCCTCGCCACTCGTGGATCGAGTCCGAGACCTCGCGCTCGTGGGCGCAGCTCTTCAACCTGCGCTACCGCATGGCGCTCATGTGGATGACGTTCTGGTTCCGCCTCTCCGGCGGCGACTCGGGCGCCGCGTCGCGGCGGCTGCGCGGCATGGTGCTCCACCGCATCTTCGGCGAGATGTACAACATGAAGACGTGCGCGGGGATCCTCGTGCGTTCGCCGCTCACGGCGGACCGCGCGGATCCGCGGCGCGCGGGGCCGCCGTTCGAGATGCCGTACACGCTCGTGCTGCCCGAGTCGGACGCCGACTGCTGGGTGTTCCACCGCGAGCTGCTCCGCGAATCGACGTCCCTCTGCGCCGACCTCCTCCGCGCCGACCGCGCCCCGGACTCGGCGCGCGCGCTGACCGTGATGCAGGCCGTGGACTCGCAGGGGATCGAGTGGATCGACCGTGTGCTCGCCGGCCTCGGAGCCGGCCGCGAGGGGGTGCGCCGATGAAGGCCCGCAGGATCCGCGAACTCCGCATCCTCCCGCCTCTGGCGATCGGGCGGCAGGGCTCGTCGCCCCGGATGATGGACAACTACACGCTCGAGGACGACCCCGCGGACCCGACCGGGTTCCGCCGGATCGTCCCCGCGGAGACGCTCGTCGTGGACGACGCGACCGGCGAGATCCGCGAGTCGTTCGTGCCCGCGGAGATCGCGTTCAAGGACGACGGGAAGTTCCGCCGCGTGGCGCCGTTCCTCGAGGTGTTCGCGGTCCTCGATCCGGCGGCGGGTTCGCAGCCGGACGGCGATCTGGTCCCGCTCACGGAGGATCTGCTCGACGAGAACGGGCTGTCTCTCGCGGACGTCGAGTGGAGCGTCCACGTCGCCAACCGCAAGGTCGCGCGCCGCACGGGAGACGAGGAGGACACCGTCACCGCGAAGACGGGCTGGTTCCGCCACCACGATCCGGTCGCGCTCGACGGGCATTGCCCGCACTTCGTGAAGGACGGCAAGGTCGGCTTCGGCAGCGTGCGGTTCATCCGCCCGAACGAGCGCTTCCCCGGGCTGCGCCTCCGCTTCACGCCCGCGACGGGGCTCATCTACGGTCCGAAGAAGCCCGTCGAGTTCGACGATCCGGGGCAGTACGTCCCGCCGCCGGAACTCCGCGTCTACGGCAAGGGCAATTGGCCCGGCTTCGAGGTCCCGCCGGCCATCGACAGCGACGAGTTCCCCGGCAAGCCGCGCGAGTACTGGAACGACACGCTTCCCCCGTCGCTCTTCGCGATCGTCCCGCCGGCGCCGCCGTGGCTCTACGGCAACGCGGCGAAGAGCCGCGGGTTCCTCGACGACACGTGCGACGGGATCGTCGAGGTGCGGCTGCGCGGAAAGGGGCTCTCCGCGGCGGCGCGCGTCACGTCGGGTCCGCCCATGGTGATCCCCGATTCGCTCTTCGTGCGGACGCTCGCCGACGACCTCGACCAGGTCCTCTTCGGCCCCGAGGTGCCCGCCGACGAACCGCCCGAGGTCACGCGCGCGCGCGCCGAGGACATCGTCCGCCGCGCGTTCGAGACCGTGCGCTTCCTCAACGTCGAGGTCATGAACGGGAACGACGTGGACGGCCGCCCCGCGCTGCTGTTCGACACGATGCCCTACGAGGAGGCGGCCGACACGCAGCGGCCCGGCCGGCCCATCATGTCGCCGGAGACGGCCGACACGGCGGCGGTGCTCGCGCTCCACCAGCAGGTCTACACGGCGCTCCGGAGCGGCGCCGCGCCGTGGTTCGCACGGCTGCTCCGGCGGCCCGAGGAGGCGGCCGACTACACCGACGCCGGGCGCCGCAAGATGCCGGCGCTCATGATCGGCGGCGACAACAACTATCTCGCGCTCACCTACCGCATGATCGACACGATCGGCAAGGCCGCGCGGGCGCAGCCCTTCGAGGGGCCGATCGATCCGACCTCGTCCGCGGAGCCGAAGGCGCCCGCCGCCCCCGCGCTCACGCCGCGGAACCGCAGCGCGCAGCTCCACTACGCCGCCGCGGGGAACCCCGTCAGCTCCCGGATCGAGACGTCGATCTCCAACTGCTGCCCGGGGCTCGAAGTGGACTTCCGCGCGGTCTGGCGCCGGATGCTCGAGGGGCTCGTGCTCCGCGAGTACGACAGCCTGGTGGTGGACGTCGAGTCCGACCGCCCGGCGCTGAAGCGTCTCCACCGCCACCGCCTGCAGCGGATCGGGGGGATCCCCACGACCGCGGTGATGCGCGGCCCGAACACGCTCGATCCGGACGACTCCGCGACCGTCCCCTACGAGGGGAACCCGCACGGGCTCGCGCCACTCGAGTGGTCGAACGCGCTCGCGCACCTGCTCTGGAAGAGCGTCGGCAAGAAGGTCGTCTGCGACTTCAGCGCCGCCGAGGAGTGGTACGTCCCGACTCCCTGGAACGAGAAGACGAGCATCAGCGTCGAGCTGACCGTGCGACCGTTCTTCGAGCCGGGCACGGTCGTGATCTCGCGCGCGCTCGCGCAGCCGGGAGAGCTCACGCAGGGGCTCTGCTCGCCGTGGCAGAACGACTACCGCGAGTGCTCCTGCTACTACTGGGCGTCGGCGCGGCCCGACTTCGTGAACGTCGAGGTCACGCGCGAAGGCCGCAGCACCGGCGACAACTGGATGCAGATCGAGCGGTCGGGCAAGTACGTGCCGGACGACTACATGGACGCGCGGCTCGTGGACTACGACCGGCTCTTCCACGACTGGGAGAAGTGGCTCCGCGTGCAGCTCCGCGGACGCGACGCGCCCGGCGAGGCGAAGTGACGGCGGCCGCGCAGGAGGAGGACCTCCGCGCCGAGGCGCGCAGGTGCATGGAGGCGTCGGCCCCGCGGGACCCGCGCTTCCACCTTCTCCGCGCGGCGTCCGGGTGGAGCCTCCTCGCGGCCGACGGCTCGCAGCTCTTCGACGCGGACCCGGCGCTCGTCGCGCGGCTCCGCGCCGCGACGACGGGCGAGGAGATCGGCGCCGTGCTCGCCGCCGCCGGGCTCGCGGGCCCGCCGCGGATCGACGACACGCCGCTCGACCCGCCGCCGGTCCACGCGCTCTCGCTCGCCGTCGCGCAGAAGTGCAACCTCGGCTGCGGCTACTGCTACGCGCAGCAGGGCGACTTCGGCGGCCCGGCGAAGAGCATGCCGGTCGAGACGGCGCTCCGCTCGGTCGAGATGCTCGTCGGCCGCGCGGAGCCCGGCGCGCGGACCACGCTCGCGTTCCTCGGCGGCGAGCCGCTCGTCGCGCGCGACGTGCTCCGCGCGGCGACGCTCCACGCGAAGGAGCTGGGAGAGCGGCGCGGCGTGAACGTCTCGTTCTCGATCACCACGAACGGCACGCTGCTCACCGCGGACGACGGCGACTTCTTCGAGGAGCACGGGTTCGCCGTGACGGTCAGCCTCGACGGTCCGCGGGCGGTCCACGACCTGCTCCGCCCCGACCGCCGGGGGCGCGGGAGCTACGACCGGATCCTCGCGAACGTGCGGCCGCTCCTCGCGCGGCAGCGGAAGATGCAGGTCTCGGCGCGCGTCACCGTCACGCCGCGGAACCTCGGTCTGCGCGAGACGCTCCGCGAGTTCGTCGCGGAGGGATTCTACAGCGTCGGGTTCTCGCCGATGCTCGCGTCCTCCGGCGGGAACGGCGAGATGCAGGCGGCCGACCTCGAGACGATGCTCGGCGAGATGATCGGATGCGGCCGCGAGTACGAGCGGCGCACCGCCCGCGGCGAGCGCTTCCCGTTCGCGAACCTCGTCAATGCGCTCCGCGAGATCGAGAAGGGCACGCACCGGCCGTATCCATGCGGCGCGGGGGCGGGGTACCTCGGCGTGTCGGCCGACGGAGAGCTGTCGGCGTGCCACCGGTTCGTCGGCGACTCGGGCGGCGCGATGGGAAGCGTCGCGGGCGGCGTGGACCGCGGCCGCCAGATCGCGTGGCTCACCGACCGCCACGTCCACCGCCAGGAGCCGTGCGCGAGCTGCTGGGCGCGCTACATGTGCGGCGGCGGCTGCCACCACGAGGCGATCCGTCGCGGGCGCCCCGCGTGCGACTACATCCGCGGCTGGCTCCACCACTGCCTCGAGGTCTACCTGCGGCTGCCGCGCCGCCGGTTCGAGGAGGCGGCGCCGGCGGCGGAGCGCATCGGGACGGGCTGAGCCGCCGATGACGGAGGAAGTCCGCGCAGACGTCGTGGTGATCGGCGGCGGCCCCGCGGGCGCCACGCTCGCGGCGCGCCTCGCGCAGCTCGGGCACGACGTGTGCCTCGTCGAGCGCGACGGCTTTCCGCGCCGCCACGTCGGCGAGTCGCTCACGCCCGGAGTGCTCCCGCTCCTCGAGGCATCGGGCGCCCGCGCCGCGGTCGAGGCCGCCGGGTTCCCGGCCGCGCCGCGCGTGGACGTCGAGTGGACGTCGTCTCCCGTCCGCCGCGACGCGCCGTCGGGCGACGGCGGCCTCCTCGTCGACCGCGGGCGGTTCGACGCCCTGCTGCTCGACCATGCGCGGTCGTGCGGAGTGCGCGTGCTCCAGCCGGCGGCGGCGAGGGCCCCGGCCCCGGCCCCGACGCGAGCCGACTGCGGATGGCGCGTCGCCGCGGACCATGCCGGCGGTCGCACCGAAATCTCCGCGCGCTTCGTCGCGTTCGCGGGCGGGCGGTCGTCGCCGACGTCCGTCGCGCCGCTCCGCGAGGGCGCCCCCACCGTCGCGCTCTTCGCGTACTGGCGCGGAGCGCGGCTTCCCGACGCGCCGCGCATCGAGGCGGCAGAGCACGGCTGGCGCTGGGGCGTGCCGATCCCCGACGGCACCTACAACACGCTCGTCTTCGCCGACAGGGACGCCGCGCCGCGCGGAACGTCGCCCGAGGACCGCTTCCGCGCGCTGATGAGCGGTTCGCGCCTCTTCGAAGGCTGCGAAGGTCTCGTGCAGGACGGTCCGGTGCGCGCGTCCGACGCGACGCCGCGGCTCGCCGGCGATCCGGTCTCGACGCACCACATCCGCGTGGGCGACGCCGCGCTCGCCCTCGACCCGCTCGCCTCGAGCGGCGTGCAGCGGGCGATCCAGTCCGCGGTGTCCGGCGCGGTCGTCGTGAACACGCTCCTTCGCCGCCCGGAGCGCTCCGGTCTCGCGGAGTCGTTCCATCGGAGCGCGCTGCTCTCGGCGTACGACCGTCACGCGGCGTGGGCCGGATCGCACTATGCCGCGGCGGGCCGGACGGGTCCGTTCTGGACGGCGCGCGCCGCGACGGCTCCGCTCGAAGAGCCGCATCGCGTTCCGGTCGACTGGTCGTCGCACGCCGAACTCGCCGTCTCCTCCGAGTGCTCGTTCCCCGAGATCCCCTGCCTCGACGCCGACTTCGTCTCCTCGCGCGCCGCCGTCTCGCATCCCGCGCTCGACGAGCCGGTCGCGTTCCTCGCGGGCCACGAGCTCGCGCCGCTCCTCCGCTCCGTCCGGGGCGACGCCGCGCCCCTCGCCCTCGCGCAGCAGTGGGCGTCGCGGATGCCTTCGCGCGCGGCGTTCGCGCTCGTCGAGTGGCTCGCCGGACGCGGACTCCTCGTGGCCGGCGCGAATCGAAGCGCCGCGACCGCCGCCTCGGCTAGGCTCGGCCCGTGAGCGACGGTGGCGACGGCGACGGCAGACTGGCCGCGTGGCTGCAGAAGGCGGGGCTCGAGAAGCACGCCGCCGTGTTCGCGGACAACGAGATCACGCTCGAGGACCTCCCGCACCTGACCGACGCGGACCTCGACCGCCTCGGGCTTCCGATCGGCCCCCGCCGCCGCCTCGCGGTCGCGATCGAGGCGCTCCGCGCTCCGAAGTCGGCGGCCCCCGCCGCGCCGTCCGCGCCGGACACCGCCGCGGTGCAGCCCGTCGGCGAGCGCCGCCAGCTCACCGTGATGTTCTGCGACCTCGTCGGTTCCACCGCGCTCGCGGCGGAACTCGACCCCGAGGAGCTCCGCGACCTGATCCAGAAGTACCGCAAGGCCTGCGGCGACGTGGTGACGCGCTACGACGGGCACGTCGCGCAGTACCTCGGCGACGGGCTGATGGTCTACTTCGGCTGGCCGGCGGCGCACGAGGACAACGCCGAGCGCGGCGTGCGCGCGGCGCTCGAGATGGTGCAGGCGGTGAAGACGATCCGCGCGGCACGGCCGCTCGCGGTGCGGATCGGGCTCGCCACCGGCGCCGTCGTCGTGGGCGACGCGTCCGAAGGCGGGACCACGGAGGCGCGTCTCGCGGTCGGCGAGGCGCCGAACCTCGCCGCACGGCTCCAGGCGCTCGCCGGGACCGACGAGGTCGTGATCGGCCCCTCCACGCGGCGCCTCGTCCGCAACGCGTTCGCGCTGTCCGACCTCGGCGAGCACCGCCTGAAGGGGTTCGCGGATCCGGTGTCCGTCTTCCGCGTGGACGGAGTCCGCCGCACCGGCGGACGGTTCGACGCGGCGCAGGCCGGAGGCGACCTTGCAGGCATGATCGGCCGCGAGGAGGAGATCACGCTCCTCCACGACCGCTGGCGCCGCGCGAAGGACGGCGAGGGCCAGGTCGTCTGCGTCGGCGGCGAGGCCGGGATCGGGAAGTCGCGCCTGTCCCACGGGCTCCGCGAGCGTATCGTCGAGCCGCACGCGGAGCTCCGCTACCAGTGCTCGCCCTACCACCTGCACTCGGCGCTCTACCCGTTCGTCGAGCAGTGCGAGACGGCGGCCGGTTTCGCGCGCGACGACACCCCCGCGCAGCGGCTCGCGAAGCTCGAGGCGTCGCTCGTCGGGACTCCGGCCCAGGTCGCCGCGGCGGCGCCGTTCCTCGCCGCGCTCCTCTCGCTCCCGACGGACGGGTATCCGCCGATCCAGCTCCCGCCGCAGAAGCGGAAGGAGCGCACGCTCGAGGCGCTCGCCGCGCAGGTCGTCGGCCGCGCGCGCACGGAACCCGTCCTCGTCGTCTTCGAGGACCTCCACTGGCTCGACCCGACGAGCCAGGAGCTCCTCGACGCGCTCGTGCCGCGCATCCGGGACCTTCCGGTGATGGTGCTCGCGACGCACCGCCCCGAGTACGCGGTCCCGTGGAGCGGACAGTCGCACGTGAGCACGATCGGGCTCTCGCGCCTCGAGAGGGGAAGCGTCGCCGCGATCGTGGCCGGCGTGACCGGCGGGCGCGAACTGCCGCCCGAGGTGCTCGCGCACATCGTGTCGCACACCGACGGCGTGCCGCTCTTCGTCGAGGAGCTCACGAAGTCCGTGCTCGAGTCGGGCCTCCTCTCGCTGAAGGACGGGCGGTGGACGCTCGACGCGCCGCTCCCGACGCTGGCCGTGCCCACGTCGCTCAAGGACTCGCTCGCCGCCCGCCTCGACCGCCTCGGCGCGGTGAAGGAGATCGCGCAGCTCGGCGCGTGCATCGGCCGCGAGTTCCCGCACGACCTCCTCGCCGCGGTGTCGTCCTTCCGCGGCGGCGACCTCGACGCGGGGCTCGCGCGGCTCCTCGAGTCCGGTCTCATCACCCGCCGCGGCGAGGCGCCGGACGCCGTCTACACCTTCAAGCACGCGCTGGTGCAGGACGCGGCCTACGACCTCCTCCTGAAGAGCCGCCGCCAGCAGCTCCACGCGCAGCTCGCCCACGCGCTCGAGACGACGTTCGCGGCGCAGGTCACCGGGCGCCCCGAACGCGTCGCGCACCACCACACGCAGGCCGGGAACGTGGACTCGGCGATCCCGCTCTGGCGGCAGGCGGGAACCCTCGCGATCGCGCGCGTCGCGCTGCAGGAAGCGGTGGCCCACCTCTCGGCGGCGCTCCGCCTGATCGGCCAGGTGCCCCCCTCGGGCGACCGCGACGCGCTCGAGCTCTCGATCCGCGAGCAGCTCAACGCGGCGCACGCGGGGCTCCGCGGTTGGGCGGCGCAGGAGATCGGCGTCAACACCGAGGCGATCCTGCGGCTCGCCCGCGGACGCGGCAACGCGCAGCAGCACATCCTCGGGCTCTGGTGGATGTGGACCAACACGATCACGCAGGGCCGCATCGCCGACTCGCAGCCCTACGCGGACGAGCTCCTCGCCGCGTGCGCCGCGGCCGACGATCCGGACCTCCGCCTGTTCGGCCCCGCGGCCGCGATGGTGTCGAACTTCTTCCTCGCCGACCTCCCGAAGGCGCGCGCGCACGCCGACCGCGTGCTCTCGCTCTACGACGCGTCGCGCGCCGAGCGGTGGATCCGGCTCACGGGCCACGACCTCCGGAACTTCGTCGAGGTGTACTCGCACCAGTGGATCTGGATGGAGGGCCGCCCCGACACGGCGCTCGAGGTCAGCCGCGGCGCGGAGGCGCACGCGCGGAAGGTCGGCCACGCGTTCAACCTCGTCTGGTCGCTCACGTTCGGGTCCTACGCATGGGCGTACCGCCGCGAGGCGGAGCCGCTGCGCAAGCGCGTCGAGGACCTCGACCGCATGGCGCGCGACCAGGGCATCGCCTTCATGTACCAGGTGTCGATCCCGCAGCTCGCGGCGTTCGAGAAGCTCCACTCCGGGCGCGTCCGCGAAGCGGCGGCGGACCTGCGCCGCACGATCGACGCGTGGACGGGCGTCGGCGGACGCGTGCGCGTCCCCTTCCTGAAGTCGGCGCTCGCGCAGGCGACGGCCATGCAGGGCGACCTCGCGGGCGCGGCGGGGCTCATCGAGGAGTGCCTCGAGCAGATCGAGCGCCCGGCGTACCAGGAACGGATCTGGCTCCCGGAGATCCTGCGGCTGAAGGGCTGGGTGCTCTCGCGGCAGGGGCGGACGGCCGAGGGCGAGGCGCAGCTCCGCGCGGCCGTGGACACCGCGCGGCGGCACGGGACGAAGTCCTGGGAGCTCCGCGCCGCCACGACGCTCGCGGAGCTGCTCCGGGACCGCGGCGACGCGGCGGGCGCCCGCGAGGTGCTCGAGCCGGTGTGCGCGTGGTTCACCGAGGGCGCGGGGACGAAGGACGTGACCGAGGCGCGGTCGCTTCTCGCGTCTCTCTGAACTTTGGGCATCCGCCGCCGCTCGCGGCCCACGTAGCATCCTCCCTTCCCAAGAACGGAGGGTCTCTCTCATGGCGAAGAAGATGAAGCCGGTCCTCGATCCCGGCCTCGAAGCCGCCCACAAGGCGTACGAGGCGGCGATCAACTCGAACGACACCGACCTCGTGATGGCGATGTACGACCCGGAGGCCGCGCAGATGCCGCCGGACGCGCCGCAGACCGTGGGCTGGAAGCAGCTCCGCGCCGCCGTCGCGGGCTACTTCGCCGAGTACAAGACCCACTGGACGAAGATCATCAAGGCGAACCACGTCTGCGGCGAGTGGGGCTTCGACGAGGGGCACGACATCGCGACGGACATCCCGCGCAGCGGCAAGGGCAAGACGATCCACTGGAACTGCAAGGGGATCCTCGTCTACCGCCGCCAGCCGACCGGCGAGTGGAAGGTCTACCGCGACATCTGGAACAACATCACGCCGCCGAAGTACACGCCGACGAAGAAGCCCGCGGCGAAGAAGCCGGCGAAGAAGAAGAAGTAGTCTCCTCCGCCGGAGCGGACGGCGTGAAGCGCGCCGTCCGCTCCGGATGCTCTCGTCCCGTCCGCTACTCCGACGGCACGAGCGGCAACTGCGCCAGCGCGGCCTGGAGGTCCGTGTCCGACAGCTCCGTCTCGTGGATCCGCCCGTTGTGGTAGTCGTCGTACGCTTCCATGTCGAAGTGCCCGTGGCCCGTCAGGTTGAAGACGATCACCTTCTTCTCCCCGCGCCGCTTGCACTCGAGCGCCTCGTCGATCGCCACGCGGATCGCGTGCGCGCTCTCCGGCGCCGGGATGATCCCCTGCGTCCGCGCGAACTGCACCGCCGCGGCGAACGTCTCGAGCTCCCCGACCGCCCGCGCCTCGATGTCCCCGTTGTGGACGAGCGCGCTGACGCTCGGCGCCATGCCGTGGTAGCGCATCCCGCCCGCGTGGATGCCCGGCGGGATGAACGAGTGCCCGAGCGTGTGCATCTTCACGATGGGCCCGCTGCACGCGAGGTCGGCGTAGTCGAAGGCGTAGCGGCCCTTCGTCATCGACGGGCACGACGCGGGCTCGACCGCGATGATCCGCGTCTTCTTCCCCTGCGTCAGGTTGCGGTGGACGAACGGGTACGCGATCCCGCCGAAGCTCGACCCGCCTCCGGCGCAGCCGATCACCATGTCCGGGTACTCGCCGGCCATCTCCATCTGCTCGAGCGCCTCGATGCCGATCACCGTCTGGTGCATCAGCACGTAGTTGAGGCACGAGCCCGGCGCGTACTTCTTCAGGCCGCCGCTCGTGGCCACGGTCTCCATCGCCTCGGAGATCGCGAGCCCGAGCACGCCGTCCGAGTCCGGATTCCGCTCGCGTTCGGCGCGGCCGGCGTACGTGCGGACGGTCGGGCTCGAGTACACGGTCGCTCCGTAGTTCTCGATGATCATGCGCCGGTACGGCTTCTGGTCGAAGCTGCACTTCACCATGAAGATCTCGCACGGCATGTCGTAGAAGGCGCACGCCATCGCCATGGCGGAGCCCCACTGGCCGGCGCCGGTCTCGGTGACGAGCGCCTTCGACCCGGCCTCCTTGTTGAAGAAGACCTGCGCGACCGCGGTGTTCGGCTTGTGCGACCCGACGGGCGACACGCCCTCGTACTTGAAGTAGATGTGCGCCGGCGTGTCGAGCGCCTTCTCGAGGCGCACCGCGCGGATCAGCGGCGTCGGGCGCCAGAGGCGGTACGCCTCGCGCACGGGCTCGGGGATCTCGACCCAGCGCTCGGCCGACATCTCCTGCTGCAGGATGCTCATGGGGAACATCACGCTCAGGAAGTCCGGCGTCACCGGCTTCATGGTGCCCGGGTGGAGCACCGGCTCGCGCGCGACGGGCATGTCGGCGTTGATGTTGTACCAGGCCTTCGGCACCCGGCTCTCGTCGAGCATGAAGTTGTTCCGCGCGGCCATGTCGGCTCCCTTCCGCTCCGCGCGGGCCCCCCCGCGCGGATGCGATGGGCCCATGGTCCGCCTGCGGCGGCGGCGGAGTCAACAGCAGTCCGGCCGCGCCGTCACTTCCCGAGCTTCGCCTTCCACTCCGCGAGCTTCACGTCGTGCCCCTTCCCGGGCTCGGCTGCGTCCCACGCGGCGTAGAACCGGAGGACGCGCTCCCGCGCCGCGGGGAGCCAGTGCGCGGCGGCGCCGGGGATCGCGTTCTCGCGCGCGGCGAGCCCCTCGTAACCGGAGACGACGAAGGGCTCCGCCTCGGCCCACCGCTTCTGCCCCATCAGCGCCTCGCCGAGCAGCGCCCGCGCGTTCCAGTGGTTCCAGAGCCCGGGCGCCAGCTTCTCGCGGATCGCGACCATCTCGCGGAGGACGGGCTCCGCGACCTCCCACATCTCGGCGTCGATCAGGACGGGCGCCACGGCGCCGAACTCGTTCGACAGGGCCAATCCGCCCGCAGGCGCGCGCTTCCGCACGCCCGCGACGACGTCCTGCATGAGCGCGACCGCCTCGTCCTTCCGGCCGAGCCGGACGAGCGTCCGCGCGTACTCGCCCGTCGCGAACGACACCACGCTCGCCGCCTCCGGGCCTGCGGCCTTCGCCAGCCGCGTCGCCTCTTCGAACGCCGCGAGCGACTCCTCGGCCCGCTTCGCGTCGCGGAGGTTCACGCCGAGATTCGCGAGCGCCATCAGGAACTCGGGCGACGACTCGCCCAGCTCCCTGCGGAACCGCGGCACCAGGCTCTCGAACATGGGGAGCGACTTGTCGAGCCGCCCGGCCTTCCACCAGCTCGTAGCCGCGTTCCCGCCGAGGCGGAGCGCGTCGGGTGCGTCGGGTCCGAGCTGGGCGGCGGTCGCCGCGGCGAGGAACTCCATGGCGGCCGCGGCATCGGCGTGCCGATCGGCCTCCGCGCTCGCGGCGCCGAAGGCGTCGGTCACCTGCACGACCATCTCGTTCCCGTGCCCGAGGACCCTCCACGCGCGGGGCAGCCACTCCGACATGAGCGCGAGGAACTCCTCCTTCCGCTCGGTCATGAGCAGGTTCACTCCGAGGTCGAGCGAAGTCAGGAGCGTCTCCTCGTGGTCCTTCCCGAGCCCGCGCGCGGCGCGCTCGAGCGCTTCGGACAGGATCGCGACCGCCTTCGGGAAGTCCTGCGCGAGCCAGTGCGCGGAGCCGAGCGCGTGATGGGACCGGATCGCGGCCTCGGAGTCGGGCCCGGCGGCCGCGACGGCCGCCTTCCACGCGCGGTCGAGCGCCTCGATCGCCTCCTTCGGCCGCTCCGCCGTGAAGTGGACCCAACCGATGTCGTGGAGGACCGCCGAGTAGGCCGAGTCCTTCGGTCCGAGGACCGACTCGACGATCGGCGCCATCTCGGTCAGCTTCCGCAACGCCTCGTCGGGCTTCCCCGTGTAGACGAGGTTCCGCGCGAGCTCCGCGCGGATCCGGACGGCCGACTTCCCGTCCGCGCCGCCGGACCCGGGGTCGGCCGAGAGCCGCGCGAGTTCCGACTCGAGGATCGCGCGGGCCCGCTCGTCGCGCCCGTGCTCGACGCTGTACCGCAGCAGACCGTCGCGCGCCCGCTGCACGGTCTCGTGATCCGCGCCCCAGACCCGCGTCATCTGAGGAACGATTTCCTCGAGGATCGCGAGCGCGTCCTTCGTGCGCTTCGCCTCCGCGTACACGGTGACGAGCGCCCACCGCACCTGCACCGTCACCGACGCCTCGGAGCCGTGGCGAGCCGTCGCGCGCGCGACCTGCTCCTCGACGAGCTTGACCGCGTCGTCGACGCGGCCGAGCGCAACGAGGCTCGCGGCGTAGTTGCAGTTCGCGTGGAGCGCGAGCGGATGCTCCGGCGGGTACCGCCGCGCGACGCGGTCGCGCACGGACTCCGAGAGCTTCGCCGATTCGTCTCTCCTCCCGGCGGCCGCGAGCGCCACGGCCAGGCTGTTGGCGGTGAGCAGGGTGTTCGCCGACGCCTCGCCGCCGAGCGCGATCCGCCGGGCGTGCGCGTCGGCGAGCACGCGGACTGCGTCTTCCACCTTCCCGGTCTCGCGGTAGTTGACGCCGAGATTGTGCAGCGCGAGGAGGAGTTCCTCCGTGTCCGGTCCGCCCTTCGCCTGGCGCCGCCGGACGACGGCCTCGACGTGCGGCGTCGCGTCCGCGGCGCGTCCGGCGGATCCATGGATCACGCCGAGCGCCTCGTCGATCTCGATCCACTGGTCGTCGGTGAGCGGCCCCCGCGCGAGACGCCGGTCGCGGACGCCCGTGACGAGCTGCATCGCGTCGTCGAACCGGCCCGCGTGACGAAGCATGAACGCCAGCGAGAGCGCGGTCTGCTCGGTTTCGTTCGCCTCCTCGCCGAGGACGCGCCTTCGGATGGCGAGCGCGCCCTCGTACGCCGCAGCCGCCTTCTCGACGGCGCCGAGCCCCGCCATCGTGCTCCCGAACGTCTCCTCGATCCGCGCGCGGGCGAGCGGATCGGCGTCGAGCTTCGAGAACTCGCCGGACATCTGCTCGAGCCGCGCGACGAGCCGTTCCTTGAGCGACCCGGACGTCGCGTCGTCCGCGCTCGGGTCGAGCCCCTTGAAGGTCGAGTCCATGAAGTCGGCGACCGCCTGCGCCCGCTTGCGTTCCGCCTCCTCCGCCTTCCTCGCCTTCACCGCCTCGTCGCGCTCGTGCTTCGCCACTCCCGCCTGCCACGCGAAGCCGACGATCCCCGCCACGAGCGCCGCCGCGACCGCCGCCGCCGCCGCCACGGGCCCCTTGTTCCGCCGCACGAACTTCCGCAGCCTGTACGTGGCGCTCGGCGGCGCCGCGCTCACCTCCTCGCCCGCCAGGTACCGCCGGATGTCCGCCGCGAACGCTTCGGCCGACTCGTATCGCCGCGCGCGGTCCTTCTCGATCGACTTCAGCACGATCCAGTCGAGCTCGCCGCGGAGCGACGACGCGAGGCGCTTCACGTCGATGCTCCGCGAGTCCGCGAGCGACGGCAGCGCATCGCGCGACTCCGTGATCTTCGCCGACGGCGGAGGCGCATCGACGTCGCCGATCATCCGCAGGATGTCCGACAGCACGGCCCGCTGGAACGTGTCCGTGTCGTACGGCGTCGTCCCCGTGAGCAGTTCGTAGAGGATGATCCCGAGCGAGTACACGTCGGTCCGCGTGTCGATGTCCGGCGACGCCTGCGACTGCTCGGGGCTCATGTACTGGAGCGTCCCGATGACCTGGTAGGCCTCCGTCACGAGCGACCTGTCGGTCAGCTTCGACGACGTCGCCTTCGCGATGCCGAAGTCGATCACCGTCGCGTGCGGCTTCCCGTCGCGCTTCGTGACGAGCACGTTCGACGGCTTCAGATCGCGGTGGATGATCCCCTTCATGTGCGCGTGCTGCACCGCCGCGCACACTTGCGCGAACACCTCGAGCCGCGCCTCGACGGTCAGCCGCTCCGCATCGCAGAACTCGCCGATCGGCACGCCCTGGACGAGGTCCATCACGAAGTACGGCCGCCCCGTCCGCGTCGCCCCCGCGTCGATCACGCGGGCCACGTTGGGGTGGTCCATCAGCGCGAGCGCCTGCCGCTCCTGCTCGAAGCGCGCGACCACCTGCTCGGTGTCCATCCCGAGCTTGATGATCTTCAGCGCCACCGTGCGCTTCACCGGCTCCACCTGCTCGGCCTTCCACACCGTGCCGAACCCGCCCTCGCCGAGTTCCTTCACGAGCAGGAACCGCCCGATCCGGTCCCCCGCCTTCTCGTTGCCGACGTCGACCGCCGCGCTGTCGCGGGCGCTGTCCGTCGTGTCGGACTCGGACGCGGTCACGGGCGGCGCGGCGGGTCGAGCGACGACCGGCTCGTCCGCCGGCGGTTCCGGCCCGGGCTCCGCCGCGCCCCCGCCCCCGGCGTCCATCTCCGCCAGATGCCGCTCCACGTCCGCCCGCAGCCGCGCGATCCCGCGGCACACACGGTCGAGATACGCCGCCCGCTCCGCCGGGTCCGTGAACGTCCGCGCGCTCTCGGCGATCTGCCTCGCGGGGTCCTTGCTCATGACTCGCCTCCCGGAGATCTCCGGCGTCCAACGTGCGCACCGGTTCTACACCTCGGACCGCCCCGTGTGCAGCGTGCGTCGCGTCGCATCAGCCGCGTCGCACACCCCGCTCGGTTCCAGGCGCCTCGGCAACCACTCCGTGCCACGCTCTTCTCGTCCGGTCGCAGCACGTCCCGGCCGGCAGGTCGCGCAGGCGGAGTTCGAGCCGGCGCCGGGGACCTCGTCGCGGGCGGCGAGATCGACGTCTGCCGCGTCGAGGACAGGCCCGCCGTGGCCGTCGGCCGACCTCGAAGGGACGTCACTCAGCCGACGCGTCCCTCGGGTAGAACCTGCCTTCTGCCGCGACGGAAGACAGGCAGCGAGGACTTCTCATCCGATGACGAACGACTCGGGCTGGACGCCGCGCCACGTCCGCATCCTTCACGCGATCGTGGCGGCCGGGATGGCATTCCGCGCCGTGCGCCTCGCGTGGAACCCCTCGCTCTACACCGACGCCCTCGCTCTGAACGTCACCGAGCGCGGGTTCGGCGACCTCCTCCGCCCGCTCGAGTACGTCCAGGCCGCCCCGCCGCTCCATCTCCTCCTCGTCAAGATCGCGACGACGCTGCTCGGCGACGGCGAGACCGCGCTCCGCGCCGTGCCCTTCGCCGCCGGATGCGGCGCGCTCGTCCTCTTCGCCTCGTGGACCCGTCGCGTGCTCGAGCCGGCGGCGGGCCTCGTCGCCACGGCGATCCTCGCGACCGCTTGGCGGATGATCGACTACACGGCGCTCGAGAAGCACTACGCATCGGACGTCCTCGCCTGCTCGGCGCTCCTCCTCCTCGCCAACCGCGCGACGACCGGCCGCCGCACCTTCGCGCTCGCCGCGGCCTGCGCAGTCGCGCCGTGGCTCTCCTTCCCCGCGTCGTTCGTCGTCCTCCCGATCCTAGCCGCGCGCTGGATCGCAGGGGCGCCAGGCGTGCGCGTCCGTGACGCCGCCGCGGTCGGACTCCCGTGGCTGGTCTCCGCGTCGGTGCTCCACGGCATCGTCCTCCCGCAGATGACGCCGCCCGGCCCCATGCGCGCGTGGTGGATCCGCGACTTCGTCCCCATCCACGACCCGGTCTCGATCCCCGGATGGCTCGCATCGCACCTTCCGGACGCGTTCGGCGCGCTCGTCGCCCCGCCCGACGGCGCGATCGTCTCCGCCGTCGCCACTGCTGCCGTCGCCGTGCTCGCGGTGGAAGCGCTCCGCGGATCTCGCGCCCGCTCCTCGCTCGCCCCCGCACCGGACCGGCGCGCCGCCTGGGTCCTCCTGGCCGGCCCCGTCGCTCTCGCCCTCGCTGCCTCCGCGCTCCAGCAGTACCCGTTCGCCCACCGCCACCTCTACTTCGCCGCACCCGCCGTCGCCGCTCTCTCCGGCTTTCTGTTCGCCGACGCCCTCCGCGGCACGCGCCTCCGCCGCGCCGCCGCCCTCGTCCTCATCGCCGCGGTGCTCCTCCCGAACGCCGCGAAGGCCCTCTACACGGCCGTCCGTCCCCCGGCGAAGCAGGACATCCGCACCCTCGTCGCCGACATCGCCCGCGCCGCCCGCTCCGGCGACTGCGTCATCGCCACCCCGACCGCCCTCCAGGTCTATCGCTACTACGCCGCGCGCATCCCCGCCGCCGCCTCGCTCGAACTGCGCACCTTCTCCGCACCCCCCGAAGACGCCGCCGCCGTCCTCACCGCCCTCCGCTCCGCCGCGCCGGCCCCGCGCGTCTGGCTCGTCTTCGCGATCGCAGGCCGCGAGGACCACGCCACGCGCGACTCCGTCCGCGCCGCACTCGAGACGTCCGGCGCGCTGCTCGAAACGTGCGAAGCCGCCGGTGCGACCGCATTCGCCGTTGCGCCGGCGCGAGTGCGGTGAACGGCCGAGGCGCCGCCGGCGCGACGTTCCCGTAGGATCCCGGCCATGACGTCATCTCCGCGCCCCACGTTTCCGACGGACGACGAGTTCCGCTCCGCGTTCGCGATCCGCGACGCGGCCGCGACGCGCGTGCATGCGGAGATGATGTTCGAGATGGCGGCCGATGCAATGGGAGCGACGGCGTGGGTGCAGACGTGGACGTCGCCGGAAGGCGAGGTTCAGGCGCGCACGCTCTACCGGTGCGAGGCCGCGGACGCTGCGCACGACGGCGGCGAGGCCGAGGGCATCTCCGGCATGGGCGGCCGCGGAAGCGGGTGGTTCGCGCCGTGGCCGATCGCAACCGTCGTCCGCGGCGGACCGGACGGGCCGTCACCCGCGCTCACGAGCGTGCCGGGCGTGTACGTGGAGATCCCTCCGCGTCCGGGCGTCGCGCCGCGACTCCGCGGACTCGGGCCGGGACGGCTCGAGCTCCGCGACGGGAGGCAGGAGGTGGCGGTCCGGTACGGCGGCGACGGCCGGTGGTTCGAGACGTCGTCGAGTTCCCCGCCCCGCGAGGCGCTTGCCGGCGTGATCCCGGCGCTCGCCGCTCGAAGCGCGGCTCCGATGGAACTGCTGGCGGGGTTCGTCGCATCCGTGGACACGACACGGCACGGTCCCGGGCGGCTCCTCATGCCGGTACGGCTTCCCGGCGGCCCGCTCGGCGCGTGGAACTGCGCACTCCTTGCGTTCCGCATGGCGCTCTTCGGAGTGGCGATCCCCCCGGAGGCGCGCTGGGTCGCGGCCGACGGGTGGACCGGACGCGCGGTCGGGTTGGGCGCGACGCGGGACGAAGCCGTCGCCGCAGTGCGGCGCGAGGTCGAGCGGTTGCTGCGGCATCCGCCCCCGCCGCCGAGCCCCGACACATCGGAGAGCAGCGACCTCGACACTCCGGACGGACCGCCGGGCATCACCGCCGAGACGTCGTTCGAAGACGGCATCCTCGCGATGCGCATGGCGATCCGCATGCAACCGCAGGGGCCCCGGATCCCGCAGACGTCGGCGAACACCCCGATCGCCGCCATCCCGCTCCCCCCGCTCCCCGACTGGCCGTCGCCCTTCGGCCCCCACACCCGGCTTGTCGGCGACTTCGGCGCGGTCCACGGCGCGTTCGTCCGGCGCGACCGCGACACGATCACGATCGTGGGCGAGCACGCGCTCGCCTCGGCCCCGACGGCGCTCCCCGCCGAACTCGACGCAGCGCTCGACGCAGCAGACCGTCGCTGGGACGAAGCCAACCCCCGCCGCTTCGTCCGCCCGCCCGGCTTCCCCGAGCCGCCGCCGGTGGATTGCTCGATGCGCGTCTACGAGATCGGCCGGGGCTCGGACCCCGCCGCGCCGCCGGCGCCCCACAGGTCGTCCCCGCCGGGCGCGTCCATCTCCGCCGCCGTGCTCGTCGAGTCGCGCATCCTCGGCTTCGACGCTCCGGTGTTCGACGTGCGCGGCCTGAACGGCGACCACGTGTCGCGCCAGGTGGTTCGCGTGCGAAGACTCCGCGGAGGGTAACGGCAGCCCGACGCCTCCCCGGCCCGCGACGGGGACCATCCGCTCGCGTGCGGCGCCGATCGCACGAGAGACGTCGGCTCAGGCTGCCGGTTCCCGGAACCGAACCTTCCGATGCCACTCCAGGAAGCCTTGCGAAACAGCATCGCCATGGCGAGGGGATGCCAAGGGGCGACCGCTGAATCCGGCGAGCGTGGCCGACCCTCTCGCGCCGGACTTCACGTCGGCGGACACCACGACCACGCGCTCGGTCGAGATGCACAGCGCGCCGCTGTCGAACGCGACGTGATGGATCGCACAGAGGCAGAGTCCGTTGGCGAGAGTCGAAGGGCCGCCCGCGCAGTGCCACTGGACGTGCGCCGCCTCGAGGGCGAGAGGATCGCCACCGAGCTGATCGTCGTATCCGCAGATCGCGCATCGCGACCCGTAGGCGTCCAGGACCACATTCCGGAACTTCGCATCGCGGGCGAGCGCGGTTCGGCTGACGCGGTGCGGCGCCAGCACGATGCCTGCAGCGTGCGCGATGGCAGCGTGCAGCGACGGCGAGAAGTTCGCATCGAGAAGGTCTCGCGCGAGCACCGCGATCCACTCGGGATGGCTGCGAAACGCATCGACGACCTCGGTCGTGAAGTACGTCTCCGGATTCACGTGGCGCAACGACACCACGCTCGGCCGGCGCTTGCTCGCCTCCATCTCGATCCGATGCACGTCGGACACCTGCCAGATCCCGTCGGTCTGCAGCCTCCAGATCGGATCGCGCACGTTTCCGCTGTCCCAGTGCGCGCCACCGAACGAATGGATCAGGCGACGCAGAGTGTGGCCTAGTTCGTTGAACCGGATCGAGCGGTCGCCCCGCTGCGCGTTCCCCAACGCCGCCAGCAGCGCGAGCGGCTTGTGTGGCGCAAGTTCGGGCCCGTCGCGCGAGCGGTTCAGGCTGGCGAATCGGTTGCGAAGCCATTGAAGGTCGATCGGCCCCGCACCTGGGCGCTGCTCGGACATCTCGCGATGATCCCCTCTTCCGCGAGCGGACGACGCACGGAAACGGGCGCCGCAGTATTGAACCCGGTGACCAGAGGCGCATCGGACCGCCCTCGACGCGGGGCTGACCGCGCTCGCGCGGAAGGCGATGCTCGGTGAGCCGCGCGCGAGGACCGTCTCGGTCGGCCGACGCGCGCTGAGTCATGCGCTCGCGAGTCGGGCGGTGCTCGACGGCGCACCCGACGATGAGCCGGCAACCGTGGTCGAGGCGTGGGCGTACGACCCGCTCCTTCTGACCGAGAGCGACATCGTGGACCCGCTCTCGCTGCGGCTCAGCCTGCGCGACGAGACCGACGAGCGCGCCCGGGCCGCGCTGGACGCGCTCGTGGAGACGGTCCGGTGCTGACCGGCAGCGACACCCTATCTGGCGCTCTCCAAGCGCTGTATCCGCCGCCGCGTCAACACGCGCGGCGGGAGGTCGCGCGGGGGCGCCTTCGAAGCGTCCAGCGAATCAGAGAGGCCTGGTTCGACGCGTATCCGTCACCGCCGGAGCGCCGCGTCGAGTTCCTTCAGGAATCTCGACCTTCGCTTGCATGCCTCGCGGACGCCGGCGACGTACTGCGCGGCGGCGTCGGCTCCGGACGCGCGGGCATGGAGTCCGCGCACGCGGGCCACGAGTTGGGCCGCGCGCAGATAGGTCGACGGGCTGGCGTGGGCGAGGAGCGGTGCCAGGACGCGCCCCCATGCTTCGATGGCGCCGGCCGGATCGTCGGACTCGCGCGACGCCGCGAGTTCGGTCCAGATGCCCTCCCCGCACTCTCCCTCGTGCGCCACCCTCCATGCGGCGTCGCGCCGACCCTCGCCGAGGAGCGCACGCACCAGCGTGTCGCGCGCCGACGATGCGTCCCAGTGCCGTTCTCCCGCCCGCGGCGAACCGTCCTTCCGGCAGCGTTCGCGGACCTGCCGCTCGAGGCGCGCGATGGCCCGGTCCCGCCACGCAGGCCACGCCTTCGCGGCCGTCGCGTGCTCGCGGAACCGCCCGTACTCGGCGGCACCCGGCTTCTCGTCGAACGCCCGCCAGAGGAGACCCAGCCCGTCTTCGGCGCGGCCGGACTCCGCGTAGAGGGCGGCGAGGAGTTCGATCAGGCGCGGATCGTGGCGCTCGTTCTCGAGCTCGGTCCGGCACCGCTCGCACCACGCGATGGCGTCGGCGGTCCGCCCGGCGCGGCGCAGCACGTCGGCGATGCGCGTGAAGTTGTACGGCACCGAGAGGTCCTTCTGCATCACGGCGACCAGCCGGTCCGTGTCTCCCGAGAGCGTCGCGAACTCCTCCATTCCGCTCTGGAGCTTGTACCGCTCGCCCCACCGCTCTCTCGAGTCCGCCCCGGGTCGCAGGGCGGGCAGCCGCTCCCACGCTTCGCGGAGGAGCGACTCCGCCACGGCGAGTCCGGCGGGGCCGAGCACGTCGGCGTACTGCAGGGGGAAGTGGTGGAAGACGTCGTACCCGGTCCGCAACCGCCAGTCATGGAGGCGCCGCGCAAGAGCCGCCGGGTCCGGGCGCGCCGCCACGCACGCGGAGTGGTGCAGCGCCTCCAGGCGGCGGAGGATCGATCCCATCTCCCCGGAAGAATCGTCCATCGAGCCGATCGCCTCCTCGCAGAGCGTGAGCGCGTGCTCGGCGAGTTCCACCGCGGCGCCGGCCGCGCCCGCGGCGAGCACGGTGTCGATCGAGTCGATCGCGCGCTCCACGCCGCGCGTGTACTCGTGCGCTTCGTGGTAGTCGACGAACCCGTTCGGTCGGATCGCGCGGGAGAGGGCCCTCTTCTGCCGCTTCACGTCCGGCTGCGCGGCCGACTCGGCCGTGGCTGCGGCTTCCGCCCGGCACTCGAGGTCCTTTCGCACGCGGTCGTCCTCGATCGCGAGTGTGAGCACGTACTTGACGAGGCGCTCGTGCGGCAGCGCGCGGACGTACGCCTCGATGCCCGCATGTCCGTCCCGCCGGCTCTCCGACACGCCCCACGCCCCGTCGATCCACGCGAGCGCCGCAGCGACACAGTGCTTGCAGAACGCGGCGTCGGACCCCACCGGGCACGTGCAGTCGCCGCGCAGTCCGTCGTCGCGCCTCGACACGGTCACCTCGTACGCCGACTGCCCGACGACGATCGCGCGGACTCCGTCCCCCGCCGGTTCGAGCGACGCGACCCGCTCGGTCTCGAAGTAGTCGAGCCCCCGCTCGAAGCTCCGCCTGCCGGCGGCGGTTTCGATGTCGGCACGGGACGGCGGGATCGGGCGCGGGTCGGGCATCTGCGAAGGCTACGGGTCGCGGGGACTCCCGGCGGGAGCCGCCGAACCGGTCGACTTCGGGTAGACGAGCGCTACGGTGCCGCTTCTCGTGAGAGCGGCGACGAACGGGTGAGGGGTCTTCGCCAGCAGCCGCCGCATCGCCGGCATCGCGACGAGGAACACTGCCGCCATCTCGGCCGCCCTCATGTTGCCGCCGGTCAGAGCGAATGCGCGGACGCCGTGCCTCACGATCGCAAGCTGCTCCGTAGGCCGGAACCGCATGCGCGTGACCTTGG
Organism: Planctomycetota bacterium; assembly: GCA_022072415.1. Taxonomy (GTDB): domain Bacteria; phylum Planctomycetota; class JAJSAM01; order JAJSAM01; family JAJVHW01; genus JAJVHW01. Next base: position 46,051 of record JAJVHW010000063.1, on the reverse strand, counting down.
TCAGGACGATCCACCCGCGCCGGCCGATGTCAGCAAGCCAGACGGCGTCCTCCGTGCCTGGCGGATGGTGGTCGATCAGTCGCTCGACGTGAAACCCTGCCCTGCCGAGCGCGTCGGAGACGACCCGGCCTCCCAGCGCCTCGTCGATGCAGAACGTCGGCTCGTCAGGCGGCGTCGCGGGCGGACTGCTCACACCGCAGCGCCTCCTGGATCTCGGCGGCGCTCCGCCCGTAGTCGGCGACCAGCTCCTCGATCGACTCTCCGGCCTTGAACCGCTCCGCGATCACCGCCGTCGGTATCCCGGTGCCGGCGAGCACCGGCCGGCCGAAGTGGACGCGCGGATCGACGATCACCACCCGCGGCGAATCCGCCGTGCGCGGACCTCCGCGCGTGAAGAGGCAGAGGCCTGCGGCGACTCCCTCCGCATCGCGCTCGATCCGGCGAAGGTGCGCCTCCAGAACGTCCCGCATCGCGGTCTGGCCGGCAGCGGACACGGCGATCAGCCGGCCGAGTTCCTTGATGAACAAGTCCTTGCCGTCGGTCAGGAACGGCCGGTCGGCGAGCGGATGCCTGGAGTGGAAGCGCTTCTCGAGGAAGTCGATTGCGTTGCGCACAGCACGCACGTCGATGCGGTATACGTGACGGATCGCGTCGAGTACATGCGCCTCGACGAGGTTGAAGAACGAGAGGAGCAGCACGCGGTCGCGGCCGGCAGGGCGGATCAGCGGCTCGAACCGGCGGCTCCCGCCGCGCACCGGGTACCGGCGCCCCACGACCCACGATCGGAGCGTGGTCGGCGGGATCTGCAGGTAGGCCGCCGCCTCCGCCACGCCGTACGCCGGCACGTCCCGCGCATCCTCGATGGCCGCGTACTTCTCGACCCGCATCATCGTTGCGTTGCTCGTGGTGAACCTCGTGCCCGCAAGCTACCACACCGCGTCACGGCCCGCGATCTCCGCCGGCCGATCCCGGCCGCTCGAGCGCATGCATCCCATCGGCCCGACGCTGGTATCCCCGGGCAGATTCGAACTGCCGACCCCCGGTTTAGGAAACCGGTGCTCTATCCAACTGAGCTACGGGGACGCTTCCAGCGCAGAGGGGCGAGGATAGGGCGAGGGGCGGGAACGCCGAACTTCCGGGTGCGGTCGGGCGTGCGGCAGGGGCGCCCGGTCGCTCGCTCGATCACCACCGCTCGACGGCGGCGAGGTCGGCGGTGGAGCGGACGGCGGGGTCGGGGCTCAGGGCGGCGGCGAGGAAGGCGCGGGTGTCGGCGGCGAGGGGCGGGAGGGTGATCCCGGGGGCGGGCGCGGAGGCGCGTGGGGCCGGCGCGACGGGCGCTCCGGCCGGCGGGAGCGTGAAGCGGCGCTTGGCTTCGAGGAGTTCGCCGTAGGTGGTCTGCGAGAAGGCGCGGCGGGCGGTGAGGAGTTCGTAGAGGACGCAGCCGAGGGCGTAAGTGTCGCCGGAGGGGCCGGGGTCGTCGCCGGAGAGGGCCTCGGGGGACATGTACCAGGGGGTGCCGAGAAGGGTGCGGGCTTCGGTGACGGCGGTGATCTGGGCTCCGACGGTCTGTTTCGCGAGGCCGAAGTCGGCGAGCTTCATCACGTGCGACCCGTCGGGGCCGGACGGGATGGACGGACCGGGAGGGCCGGACGCGCCGGACGTCACGAGCACATTCGCGGGTTTGAGGTCGCGGTGGACGACGCCGCGCGCGTGCAGGCAGCGGAGTGCGCCGGCGAGCTGGGCGACGGCGCGGCGGGCGGCGGGCTCGGGGAACGGGCCGGTGCGGGCGAGGGTCTGCTCGAGCGTGGGGCCGTCGCAGTACTCCATCGCGATGAAGTAGGTGCGGAAGGCGCGGAACCGGCCGAACACGCGGGCGATGTTCGGGTGGTCGATCGTCTCGAGGATGTCGGCCTCGCGCTGGAAGCGGGCGAGCGCGCCCTTCTCGTAGATCAGGCGGTGGCTCATCATCTTGAGCGCGACGCGCGCGCCGGTCTGCGCGTCCACGGCCTCGTACACGATGGACATGCCGCCGCGCCCCGCGCAGCGCACGATGCGGTAGCGGTCCACGGCCTTGCCGGAGAGTCCGTCGAGCTCGCCCTCGCCGAGCCGCGCGGCGACCAGGTGCGTGAGCACGGCGCCGAGTTCGGGATGCTCGACGGCGATGTCGTCGAAGTCGGCGGCGGGGATCACGAGCGCGAGGACGTCGGTCTCCGCCACGACGTCGGCCAGGCGCGCCTGGCGCGTGAGGAGCGCCATCTCCCCCACGAGCTCGGCCTCGCCGATCCGGCAGACCACCCGGTGGGCCCCGGCGGGCTCGGACACCTCGACGCGCGTGGTGCCCTCGGCGACGAGCGCCATCCACTCGCCGGGATCGCCCTGGCGGATGATCGTGTCGCCGGCCTTCCACGCCCGCCCGCGCATCCTCCGGACGAGCTCCGCCGCCGCGTCCGACGTGAGGTCCGCGAACGCCGGGCAGCGGCGGACGAGCGCCTCGGCGTCGGGCGGCAGCGGAACGTCGGTCACGGGCGAAAGTGTAGGCGACTGCGCGCCCGCGCGCCTCCGGGGATGCCGCTCCGGCCCGGAATGTCGGGGTTCCGCCGTTGACTTGGGCTCCGAGCGGGGCGCACAATCGGTCGCATACACGGCCGTGCGCCGCACGCGGAGCTCCGGGGCCGCGGGCACGAGGGGCGCAGGGCCGACGGGAGGGTCTCATGCGATTCCATCACGCAACGGGCGTTGCGGCGGGCCGTGCCATGGCCGTCGCGGCGTTCGCGGCGCTCGCCGCGCTCGGCGCAGAGGCAACGCCGGCGTTCGCCGACGACGCAGCCCCCGCGCGCGAGGAGGCCGCGGCCGCGGTCGTCCAGACGGAGGCGCCCGCCGGTCCGCCGAAGCGCGCGGTGCTCTTCGAGGACACGTTCGTGGACGACGCGTCGGCGGCGTTCCAGAAGTGGAAGAAGGACACAGGCATCCCGCTCTCGCTCTACGCGATCCACGTCTGGCACATGAACCGCGAGCACCGGCGGAACTTCATCTACGGCCGCGAGGAGGCGCGCGGGACGCTGCTCTACGCGGCGCTGCTCGACCCGGAGATCACGGCCGACGACGGCACGAAGATGGGCCTCCACGCGGAGTTCCGCTTCCGCGACCACGACGACAGGTTCCGTCCGTTCATCAACCACACCGCGTGGTTCTGGGAACTCTACGCGTGGATCGACACCGACTGGGGCCGGCTCAAGGCGGGGCAGATCTGGAAGCGCTTCGGCTTCGACTGGGACACGAGCTGGTGGGGCACGATCGGCTACTACAACGGGCAGAAGTTCGACCCGGACCGCGGCGTGTCGCTCGAGAAGACGTACCAGTGGGATGAGCGCACGAAGATCGACGCGTTCACGCAGGTGTTCGTGGACGAGGACCGCGTGAACGGCTCGTTCCCCTTCGCGGACCCGGAGTGGAACCCGCACGAGGAGGAGGACACGACGATCAACCTCCGCGCGCTGGCGACGCGCACGATCTGCGCGGGCGAGGTCGTGCAGCTCGGGCTGTCGGCGCAGTACGGCGAGATCGAGCGCGACGGCATCCACGACGAGCACACGAAGGCGGCGGCGATCGACGCGGCGTACGTGACCGGGCCCCTCCGCGTGTTCGGCGAGCTCGCGCGAGAGACCGGCGTGCGCGGGAACCCGCACTATCTCTCGGGCGGGCCGAGCGACGAGCGAACCGAGACGACGATCGGCGCGTCGTACCAGATGGGGCCGATCCAGGTGTACGGGCACCGCACGGCGGCGACGCTGCACGACCCGGGCGCGCGGAGCGTCATGTACCTCGGCGGCGTGACCGCGGCGGTCACGCAGAACGTGGACTTCATGATCCACTACGTGAAGTGGATGGACCGTCCGCAGGGCGGCGTGGTGCACCAGGTGCCGATCGAGGACAGTTGGCAGTTCATCGTGATGTGGAGGTTCTGACCGGGGGGCGGCGGCTCGCACGCGCTCCGTCTGCGGGCGGCGCCCAGGACCGGCGCGGCCTCAGAAGGACCGGCCGCCGGGAACGGGCTCCGGCGGCGCGGATGGCGCAGGGATGCGGACCCGCTCCACGTCGCCCGCCGGCGCGGGCGTCGGGATCGGGAGCGCGATGCGGACTCCTCCCGGCGGCGGCGGGTCGCGGCGCGGCGGCGGCGCGTCGCTGTCGAAGCCGCCCGGCGGACCGGACGGCGATGCGTCGTCGGGGTCGACCAGGTAGTCCATCGCGAAGAAGAGGCACCGCGACGGCCGGTGCACGGCGAATCCGAGCAGCAGCGCGACGACGCCGCCGACCGCGGCCGTCCAGAAGCTCGGGCCGATCGCGACGGCGGGAGCCGCGAACGCGGCGACCGACACGGGGTACGTGACGAGCAGGTTGATCTCGTTCCCGCCCACCCAGTGGCCGGGTCCGCGGTCGAACTTCCATCCGCACGCGGGACACGCGGACGCGTGGCGGAACGCCGCGGCGAGCCGGAGCCACGCGCGCGATGCGGCCGACGCGCCGGGCGGCGGCGCGTCCCCTCCCGGGAACACGCGGGACCCACCGCACGCCGGGCACGCGCCCCGGAGTGCCCGCGAGAGCGCGGTTCGGCGGCAGACAGTGCGCGGGGCGGCGGGCTGCACGTCGAAATCCTACCCGCCGCGGGCCGCCCCCGCGCGACGATGCGCGTTCCATGACCGCACTTCACCCGCACTCCGCGCAGTCCGACGGCGCGGCCTCCTGCACGTCGTCCGGTTCCTGCCCGCGCGCCAAGCCGCTCGCGGAGATCGACCCCGAGGTCGCCGCGCTCGTCCGCGACGAGGACCGCCGCCAGACGCTCGGGCTCCAGCTCATCGCGTCGGAGAACATCGCCTCGGCCGCGGTGCGCGAGGCGGTCGGTTCGGTGCTCACGAACAAGTACGCAGAGGGCACGCCGGGACGCCGGTACTACTCCGGCTGCGAGGTCGCGGACCAGGTCGAGGCGCTCGCGCAGAAGCGCGCGCAGGCCCTCTTCTCGACCGACTACCACGTGAACGTGCAGCCGCACTCGGGGACGCAGGCGAACCTCGCCGTGTACCTCGCCGCGCTGAAGCCCGGCGACACGATCCTCGCGCTCGACCTGAACCAGGGCGGGCACCTCTCGCACGGCTTCCGCCTGAACCAGTCGGGGAAGCTCTACAAGGCCGCGTTCTACTCGCTCTCGCAGTCGAGCGACCGCCTCGACTACGACGCGATCCTCGGGCAGGCGCGCGAGATGACGCCGCGGCTCATCGTGGCCGGCGCGTCGGCCTATCCGCGCACGATCGACTTCTCGAAGTTCGGCGAGATCGCGCGATCGGTCGGCGCGCTGCTCCACGCGGACATCGCGCACATCGCGGGGCTCGTCGCCGCGGGGCTCCACCCGACCCCGTTCGGGCACGCGGACTTCGTGACGACGACCACGCACAAGACGCTCCGCGGCCCGCGCGGAGGGCTCGTCTTCTGCCGCGGCGAGCACCAGAAGGCCGTGGACTCGGCCGTGTTCCCGGGCCTCCAGGGCGGTCCGCTCGAGCACGAGATCGCGGGGAAGGCCGTGGCGTTCCACGAGGGCCTCCAGCCGAGCTTCCGCGCGTACCAGGAGCGGGTGCTCGCGAACGCGCGGGTCCTCGGCGAGGAACTCAGCGCGCGCGGCTGGCGGCTGGTGACCGGCGGGACGGACAACCATCTCCTCCTCGTGGACCTCGGCGGCGTGCTCGACGGCGCGGAAGCCCAGGAGCGCCTCGCGCGGCGGCGGATCTACGCGAACAAGAACCTGATCCCGTTCGACACGCGCCCCGCCACGAAGCCGAGCGGCATCCGGCTCGGCACGCCCGCGATGACGACGCGCGGACTCGGCGAGGCGGAGTTCCGCGAGGTGGCGCGCGTGGTGGACGACGTGCTGCGCGGCCGCGCGAGCGATGCGGACGTCGACGCGCGGGTGGCGAAGCTCGCGGCGGGGTAGCGGGACGCTCGAGGCGCCGGGTCCGCGCGGAGGAGACGAGAGCCTCCTGCCGCGGTGATGGACGGTGCGCGTCGCGACGGACGCCGACGGCATCGACCCGACGGACGCTGGGACTCCCGACGATCTCCGGTGAGCGCCGGAGCCGCGGGAGGTTCGAGCCGCGCGTCCCGAACCCAGCGTTCACGCACGCCGTGCGTCGTTCGAGGAGACCCGGAACGCGATCCGGGTCGCCGCGTCACTTCCTGCGTCGCTCCGTGAACGCCGCCGCGTTCGCGGCGATCTCGGGGTCGCCCGGGCACGCTGCGGACGCCGCGATCCACGTCATCGCGGCGGACTCGATGCGGCCCTGCGTCTCCTGCGCCCCCGCGAGGAGCAACCACGCCGGCGCGTCGCTCGGGTCCGCCGCGACCCTCGCCGCGGCACCGCGCTCCACGTCGGCCGCGCGGCCCTCCGCGAGGTCGAGCCATGCGATCCCGTCGATCGCGTGCCGCGTGAACGGCTCCCGCCGCTGCGGATCGAGCCGCAGCACCTCGCCGTACGCGGCGCGGCACTCCGCGTTCCGGCCGGCTTCGCCGTACGCGCTGCCGAGCGAGAACCACGCCCGCGCGTCGGTCGGGTGCTTCGAGAGCTGATGGAGCCAGAGATCCACGGAACTCCGCCAGACCCGCGCGTACGACGCGGAGGCCGCGCCGAGCGCGACCACGACAACGGCCGCGACGCCGACGAACCGCGCCGTGACGCCGCTCCCCCGCCGATCCGCCGCCCCGACCGCGCACGCCGCGACGGCCGCCGCCGCGAACGGGAGCGCGAGGTAGAGGTACCGGTCCGCGCGCAGGATCGGGATCGGCACGACCAGCGTGACGAGCAGCACCGCGATCGTCCACGGGATCGCGACCATCGCGACGCGCGCGCCGCGGAACGACCGCACGGTCGCGACGACGCACGCGGCGAGCAGCGCGAGGCCGGCCCACGGCCGCATGTCCGCGCCCGACGTGACCGGATCGACGAGATGCCGCGGCGCGAGCCCCACCGGCAGCACGATCTGGGCGGCATAGCCGGGCAGCACGCCGAGCACGGTCGCCGCGTGCGCCGCCGGCGAGCCGCCGTGGAGCGGTTGGATGGCGCTCCTCGCAGCCGAGATCTGCATCCACGCGGGCCCCGCCGCGACCGCGGCGAATCCGCACATCCACACCCACGCCGGGCGGCGGCTACGGGAGAGGTCGAGAAGCACGAGCAGCGCAGGGAGCACGACGATGCTCGTCTTCCCGAGCATGCCGACTCCGAACAGCGCGAGCGACGCGGCGCGGAGTCCCGTGCGGCCGTCGGCCCGGAGCCACGCCCACGCCGACGCGAGCCCGAACAAGGCGGCGAGGAGCGACTTCCGCTCCGAGATCCACGACACGTTCTCGACGTTCGCCGGGTGCGCCGCGAACGCCGCGGCGCCGATCAGCGCGGTCCATCGCGCGCCCGCCGGAGTGCGGAGCTTCCCGCGCAGCCACGCATCGAGGACGAGGAACGCGAGCACCGCGCACGCGGCGTGAAGCGCCAGGTTCGTCGCGCGGAACGCGAGCGGCGCATCGCCGAAGAGCTTCCACTCCGCGAGGTACGTCCACCGCTGGAGCGGGTTCCAGTTGCCGATCAGGTGGGTCGTCGCGATCCGCGCGGCCGCGTCGCCGGCCGGGAGCCGCAGTTCCGCGTTCCCGGTGACGTACTCGTTGTCGTCCCAGTTGAGGAACCCGCCGCCGAGGCTCCACACGTGCGCGAACACGGCGACGACCGCGACCGCGGCTGCCGCCACGCGCGCGCTCGGTCCGGTGCGTTCGGCGGGCCGCGGGTCCATGCCTCCTATTTCGGCCGCGCGGCGGGCGGGGCGTAGCGTCGTGCCGTGCCCGAGATCCCCGACCTCCAGGTGTACGCGGAGCGGCTCACGCTGCGGTTCGCCGGCGAGCCCGTCGATTCGGTGCGCGTGCGGAGCGTCTTCACCGTCCGCACGGTGGACCCGCCGATCCGCGCGCTCGAACAGAGACGGGTGACGGGCTTCGCGCGGAGGGCGAAGCGGATCGTGATGACGACCGAGGGCGGCGCGGCGGAGCGTCTCCACGCCGCGTTCCATCTCATGCTTGCGGGGCGGTTCCAGCTCGCGAAGCGCGGGGCGTCCGGGCCGGGACGGATCGGCCTGCTCGCCCTCGACTTCCCCGCGGAGGCGCTCGTCCTCACGGAGGCGGGCTCCACGCGGCGCGCCTCCGTGCACGTCGTCCGCGGCGACTCGGCGCTTGCTGCGCTCGACCCCGGCGGCGTCGATCCGATGACCTGCGGCGCGGCCGCCCTCCGCGCGTCGCTCGCCGCCCGCGATCACACGCTGAAGCGCGCGCTCACCGACGGGCGGATCGTCGCCGGGATCGGGAACGCGTACTCCGACGAGATCCTCCACCGCGCGCGGCTCTCGCCCATGCGGCGCACGTCTCAGCTCAGCGGCGAGGAGTGGACGCGCTTCGTCGCCGCGATCCCGGAGGTGCTCGGCGAGTGGACGGCGCGGCTTCGCGAGGCGGCGTCGGCCGAGGGCGGCATCCCCCGCAAGGTCACGGCGTTCCGCGACGGCATGGCCGTCCACGGGCGGCGCGGGCTGCCGTGCCCGGCGTGCGGCGCGCCGGTGCAGCGCATCGTGTCGGGCGAGCGCGAGGCCAACTACTGCCCGTGGTGCCAGACCGAGGGGCGGATCCTCCGCGACCGCGCGCTCTCGCGGCTCCTGAAGGACGACTGGCCGGCGACGCTCGACGATCTGAGGTGAACGTCACTTCGTGAGCACGTTGAACAGGTCTCTGCCCATGTGCCAGAGGCCGCCCACGGCAAGCAGCGCGAACAGGGCGACGCCGATCCGTTGCATCCACTTCGTCGCGGCTTCGGGCGGACGGCGTCCCGTCGCCGCCTCGAAGAGGGAGAGGAGCGCCCTGTACCCGTCGAGCGGAGGAATCGGCGCGAGGTTGAACGAGAAGAGGATGAGGGACACGACCCCGAACATCTGGACGGCGATGCCGAACGACGTCACCTCGGCGTCGCCCGCGGCGAGCAGCCCGTCCTGCCCGCCGACCCACGCCGAGAAGTCGAAGAGCGACGCGAGCGCCGCGGGGACCGCCGCGAGCATGCGCAGCGCCATCCGTCCGCACCACGCCGCCGCGGCCACCGGGTCTCCCGGGTCGTGCGACAACCAGCGCGCGACGAACGCCGTGAGCAGGTTCGCGGCCACGCCGCCGAGTTCGTACGTCAGGCGGCGCAGCGGCGGCGCGCGCTCGGATGCGGGTTCCGGAGCCTCGTCGGGATCCACGCGGACGCCGCGCGGCTCGGGCTCGCCGCGGATCGCGGCGGAGACGAGCGGCATCGCCGAGGGCCGAACCTGCGTGGGCGCGACGAAGCCGAAGATCGGCACCAGGCGGAGTTCGGTGACGCGGTTCCCGCGCATCCACCGCGCGACGAGAGGCCCGAAGCCGACGCGCAGGAACGCGACGGGGATTCCCGCGCGGCGTGCGGCGGCGGCGTGTCCGGCTTCGTGGATCCAGATCGCCGCCCCGATCCCGAGAAGGGTCGCAGTGAGCCCCGGCGTGTGCCATGCGAGGACCGCGACGACGAAGGCCGCGAAGAGGATCCGCAGGAACGGCGTCGGCGCCGGCGCGCCGACTTCGTCGATGAACCGGAAGTCTGAGCGGATCAGCGCTCCGTGCCGCCACGTCGCGCGCAGCGGGCCCAACCGCTCGTCGCCGTCGGGCGTCCCGTGGAAGTGTGTCCGCTCGTGGGTGGTCCGCCCCTGGCCGTCGAACATCACGTCGCGGCCGTGCGGCAGCCCGTTCGCGTACTCGCGAACGCCGAACAGCGTGCCGTCCGGAAGGTAGAGACGCTCCTTCCCGTGCGCCAGGCCCGCTTGCATCTCCCGCTCCGCGAACAGCCGTCCTTCCTCGTCGAAGCTGCGCGAGACGCCGGCCATGAACCCGTTCTCGAACGTGTGATCTTCGGCGAGCCGCGAAGTGGCATGCCAGATTCGATGCGGCCCGTGGGCCACGCCTTCGACCCACGTCCACTCGGCCACCGGAGCGCCGTCGGCCCGCCTCACGACGGACACGCCGTGCGCGCGGCCCTCCACGAACGGGACGGACATCGTGGCGCCGTCGGGCCCCTGGGGCGTGCTCCACCATCCGGTACGGCGGCCGGCGGCGTCCACGGCGCCCGTCAGGTCCTCCGAGAGGTCGGCATCCGTCAGCGGCTCGACCTTCGGACGCGCTGCGGCCATCGGCGGAGCCTAACTCCGCCCGCGCGCCGACGATGCGCACGAATTCGCCGGGCAAGCGCGCCCGGCGAGGACGCGTGCCGCTACTTCCGGCTGATCGTCATCGTGCACGTGTGCGACATCAGCGCGGCCTGGTCGGAGCCGGAGAGGGCGGCGAGGGTGCCCTTCTCCTCGAGCTCGGCGATCGCGCGCGAGATGACTGCGATGATCTCGGGGTCGCGGCGCTCGGCGGCGTAGATCTGGCGGCGGATCTTCAGCGCGCGGAGCTGCTCCCTGGGGTCGGCGTCGCCCATCGCGGCGAGGACGTCGCGGGCCGTCGCGGCCTCGCCCTCGAGCGAGTGCGTGGCGCCGCCCTCGTGACGGCCCACGGCGAGGTGCGCCTCGAACGTGCGCGGGCCGCCCCATCCGGGGATGCGGACCGTCACGCGGCCGACGGGCGACTCGTCGCCCCTGGCCTCGGGCAGGCGGACCTGGAGGAGCATCGAGTACGTGCGTCCGGCCTCGAGCGTGCCGAGATCGGTCGTGAACCGCGGACCTCCGGCGAACGCGTCGGTGAAGCGGTGACGGCCGGGGCGGTAGCGCCACACGGACCCGCCGACCACGCCCGGCGCGAGCTCCACGTCCACGATGGCCTTGCTCGCGACGACGCGCGCCGCGGCCTCGGGGATGCGGCCGAACGCCTCGACGATCGTGTCGGAGCGGATCTGCTTCACCGTGCCGCCGCGGCCGCCGGAGACGAGTTCCTGGAGCGCGCCGACGTCGGCGTCCACCCCGAACGCGAAGCCGTCCACGTCCACGGGCATCTTGCGGATGCGCTCGACGACGGCGCGCGCGCCCTCCATGTCCTGCGGGCGGCCGTCGGTCAGCAGGAAGATGCGGACCGGCATCGCCTTGTTCGTCCTGACCGCGTCGTACGCGATCCTCCCGGCGCGGCCCAGCGCGCCGACGACGTCGGTGTAGCGGCCGAAGCGGAGCTTGCTCTGGTCGATCTTCCGCAGCACCTCTCGCGGATCGAGCTTCGACGCGGGCACGTCGCGGAGGACGGTCTCCGCGCCGTACGCGAAGAGCACCACCGAGAGCAGCACGTCCGGCGCGCCGGGGCGCTTCAGGTCGTAGAGCATCTCGGAGAGCGCCTGCGTGAGGAGCGGGTACTTGTCGGCGCGGTTCATGCTGCCCGACACGTCGAGCGCCAGGATCACGTGCGCGACGGGACCCGCCTTCGGGTCGATGACCGGCGGACCGGCCGGCGAGAACGTGACGAGCACGTGCGCGATCGGCTCCTCGCGGCGCGGGGCGCTCGCGATGTCGCACGACGACGTGACGGCGACCACGGGCTCGATGTCGGCGGTCGTGTCGGGCGATTCGTCGTCGTCGGCGAACTCGACGGGCCGGAGCACCGGTGCCTCGGAGTCGTCGGCGGACATCGGCTCGAGCACCGGGCCGGAGTCCGGCGCGGGCTCGAGCACGGGGGGCGCCGCCTGCGCCTCGGTCGCGGCCACCTCGTCGAAGGTGAGGACGTTCTCGGGGATGTCGCCGGTGGCGGTGTCCGCGTCCACGACGCGGTCGAGGGGCTCGGCAGTGCGGAGCGGCGGAGACTCGGCGGCGCGCGCGAGCGCCGCGGTGCGGGGGTTCGAGACGTCGCGGAAGATCGGCGACTGCTCGAGCTCGGTCATCCACTTCGACACGGCGGGCGACACGCTGGGGCGCTTGGGCGCCTCGGCGGCGGTCGGGCGCGCGATGGCGTCGATCGCGGCATCGATCTCGGCGATGACGCGGGACGTCGGCGCGGCGGTGTCGGCCGACTTCATGGCGGGGCCGACGCCGCAGTGGGGGCACGGTTCGTCGTGCCGTCCGGCCCAGTGTCCGCAGCGTGTGCAGTGACCCATCGCCCGCAACATCGGGAAGCCGCCTCTCTCGACTTGAGAGAACGGCGGCTCCGTTTCGAGGGCCCGAGGTCAGCGACGCCGCGTCATCGGACGACCGCCCGGAGCCGGGCGGTGCGGATGCGGGTGCCGTCGAGAGGACGGCGGAGGTCGATCTCCCAGCGGCCGGGTGCCGGCGCGAACTCGGCGACGGCGTTCCGACGGCCCGAGACGAGGAGCTCGGTCGAGCCGTCGGGGCGGCGGACCTCGGCGGCGGCGTCGAACGCGCCTGTCAGCACGAGGCGGAGCAACGACGCGCCGGCGGGCACGTCGAGGACGAAGCGGTCGATCGCACCGGGCTCCATCGAGCGGTACGCGGTCGCGAACGGCGCGAGCAGCGCGAAGTCGGGCATCACCGCGAACTCGCGTCCCGCGATCGCGTCGTCGGCGGTCTCCGACTCGGCGACCTCGTCCTCGGGGTTCACCTCGGCGACGAGGTCGTACGAGGCTCCGGCGAGCGCCGGACGCACGTTCGCCTGGACGTACGCGGTGACCGTCGATCCCGCCGGCACGTGGACGCGGGCGCGGCCGATCTCGGTGCGCGCGTAGAGCCCGTCGCGGGCGAAGAGCGCGACGTCGGTCGAGGCCGGCGCGGCGCCCTCGTTGACGACGGCGACCGGGATCGTCGCCGCGTGCGGCGCGAACACCTCGGCCGGCAGCGCGCCGACCGACACGGGGCGGAAGTCGGGGAGGAGTTCCTCGTCCATCCACGCCGCGAGCGCGTCGAACATCGGCTCGGTGATGCGGGTGGCGCGGTTCCAGGTCGAGGTCTCGCTCGACACGATCCCGGCGACGTAGCGTCCGTCGCTGAACCGGAGCCACAGTCCGCTCCCGCTCTGGCCGCGGGCCGCGTCGAGCGCGCCGCGGAACTGGACCTGGCCCGGGAGGACCGACTCGGCGATGCCGCTCGCGCCCCACATGGCGCGTCCGGCGTCGCGGTCCGCGGGGTAGCCGGCGGTGTGGACGGTCGCGCCGGCGAGGGTCGTGTCGGCGTACGCGCCGAAGCCGAGCCATCCAGTGTCGTAGCCGGGGTCGCCGTCGAGCGCGAGGAGCGCGACGTCCCAGTCGAAGTCGCGGTCGCGGGTCCATCCGGTGAAGGCGGTGACGTCGGCGGCCTCGAACGAGCCGAACGGCGCGTCGCCGAAGTCGTAGGCGGGGATCACCGTGACCCGCTCCGCGAAGCCGCCGAGCGCGGCGTCGTGGATCACGTGCCCCGCGGTGAGCGCGTGCCGCTCGCTCACGAGGATCGCGCTCCCCTCGAGGACGTCGCCGTACGGGAACTCGGCGAACACCTTGCAGACGGCCGCGTACGGATACGCGGTGGGGTCGAGGACGGGGAAGCGGTCGTCGGCGCCGAAGATCGCGCGGGGGCGCAGGTCCTCGCTCCGTTCACGGCCGCTCCGCGCGGCGGCGCCGCCGCGTCGGCGGTCGGGCTGTTCGCCTCGCGAGCGGGCGGCTCCGCCGCGGTCGCGGACCTCTCCGGTCGCGAAACGCTTCGTCTGCGCGGCGTCGGGGGACGCGCTGCGCGCGCGGTCCCGGGGGGCCGAGACGGCGGTGCCGGCGTCTCCGGCGAGAACGACCGCTGCGCCGGTGGCGGCGAGGAGGACTGCGCGGATCGGTGTGCGTCGCATCATGCCGCGACGGGGCGCAACGGGTGTGCCGGGGCGGCGATGTGGCCCCTCGGTGACGCGGGGCGGCCGGAGCGGCGCGGCGCGAGCCTGCGGGCTACTCGAGTTCGACGTCGGGGAGGACGATCCCGCCGACGAAGAGGTCGTCGTCGAGGAAGACGGCGTCCTCGCGCGGGGACACGGGCGGCGGGGCGGCGGGAACGGCGACCGGGGCCGGCGCGGGTTCGGGGGCGGGTTCGGCGTGCTCGGGCGCGGGGTCGGAGAACACGATCATGTCGTCGAGGTAGACGTCGGAGACGACGGGGTCGTCGATCGGGGCAGCGACGGTCGGGACGGTTGGCGCCACGGCTTGCGCCACAGCTTGCGTGACGGCAGGCACCACCTCAGGCGCGACGCGGGCCGTCACGGGCGCGGGCCGGGCGGCGGATTCGGAGACCGCGCCCGGCGCCGAGGAGGCGTCGAACAGGCTGAACTGGCGCGGGTCGTTCGCGTCGCGGCGGCGCACGTCGGGGGCGGGCTCCTCGGGAGGAACGGCCACGATATCCGCGGACGGGAGGATCCCGTCAGTCGCGGCGTCGGGCGCGGACGCGACCGGCTCGCGGCCCGACGAGCGGAGCACCGGCGCCGCCGCGGTGGACGTCGGTGTGGTGGACGTGGGCGCGCCTCGCGCCGCCGTATCCGCGACCGGCGCCAGCGCGAGCGTCTGCCGCACGATGTCGTCGATCGTCTCGCCGGACAGCGACAGCACCGGCGGCCCCGCCGAGCGGCGGATGGCGTCGTCGAGCCGCGCGTCGCCGTCGGCGCCGACGGGCTCCAGCGGCACGAGCGTGCCCAGTCCGCGGCCGAGGCCCTTCTTCATCGCCCCCGATGGTACGGGAGAACGGGGACACCGGGGCGGCCCCCCGGACGCCTCCAGCGACGCCTAGTCGGCGAGCTTCGCGGCGTAGTACTTCTGCCCCTCGAACGCCGCGACGAGGGTCTGCGGGTCGGTGCCGGGGTTGCAGTGGCAGGTGACCTTGCCGGTCGGCTGGTCGATGACGACCTGCTGGACGCCCGGGATCGGCTCGAGGATCTCGCGCACCTCGCGGACGCAGCGGATCGGGCAGTTCATCCCCGTCACCTTGAGCACGTACGTGACGGAGTACGCGTTCTCCTTGGAGCTCGACGACGGGGCGGAGCCGGTCGAGGGCGGCCAGTTCGGGTTCGGCGGCGTCGTGCGCGGCGCCGGGCCGGACTCGCCGCCCTGCATCGACGGTCCGGTGCGGACGACGTCGCCGTCGGTCCCGTGCGCCCCGCCTCCCGACGGTCCCCGCGACGGGCGCCCCGACCCCGCGCATCCGGGCGATGCGGCGACCACGACCGCCGCGAGGGCGGCGACGGCTGCGACGCGGAACGTGCTCTTCGTGCTCATCCCCGCATCATCCCGCCCGGCCCCGCCCCGCGCCCGATTTCGCGGACACGCCCCCCGGCCGCCGCGCGAACCTGCCGCCATGCCCCGCTCCGGTCCGGCACCGCGCCCCGCCGCCCGCGACGCCATGCTCGCCGGGCTCCGCGAGGTCTGGCCGACCGGCGGGCGGAAGTTCGTGACGTTCGAACTCCTCGGCGACGACGGCCGCGGCGACCCCGACGTCTGGATCCAGTGGCTCGACGGCGAGCTGAACCTCGCCTGGCCGTTCGACGAGGACCCCGCCGACGAACTCCCCCGCCGCGGCGCGCCGCCGCCCCGGGGCGCGTCCGTGTCGTCGTGGCAACCCGGCTCGAACGCGATCCTGGGCGCGTGGGACGCCCGGGACCACGACGTGGCCGATTTCTGCGACCGGGTGTTCGTGCGGGTCTTCGGGGCGCGGGCGGGGTACGCGGTCGAGGTGCGCGTGGACGCCCACGGCTGAGCCTGCGCGGGCGGCCTGCGGTGGGCCCAGCCGCGGCGGCAGATAGGGATTGGCCGGGCCGCCGCGGGGCGGGTATCGTCGGCCCGGTGACCACTCCGCGCATCTGCCCGTCCCGCACCCGCGGGTACGGCTGAGGCCGCAGCAGCCACCGCACGCGTGCCGTGCGGAGGGCGCTCGCCGTGATCCCGCGCGTCTGAGGACCGAAGCTCCTCCCGCCGCCCGGGCGAAAGGGCGGGACGGGTCCCTCCGTCGGCGGTTCCTGGTTCGAAGGACTGTTCCAAGGAGGAGAGACCCATGTCGCTCGTGACTGTGTCCGTTTCCATCACCCGCCGCGCGTTCAGCGCGGCCGTCCTGACGCTCGCCGCCGCGATCCCGCTCGCCGGATGCGGCGACAAGCCGGCGCCCGCCGGCGGCGGTTCCGAGGCGCCGAAGCCCGCCGGGGACGACCGCGCGAGCTGGCCGGCGAAGGTGCGCATGACGTGCATCCCGGACGGCAAGGCCGAGGACCTGAAGAAGGTCCACGAGGCGTTCGCCGCGCACCTGACGAAGACCGTGGGCATCCCGTTCGAGTACCAGCCGGTCACGGACTACAACGGGTCCGTCACGGGCCTCGCGTCGAAGCAGCTCGAGCTCGTGTGGTACGGCGGCTACACGTCCGTCCAGGCGATCCGCGAGAGCAGCGGGAACGCGGAGCGCGTCGCCACCCGCGCCGAGGACCTGAAGTTCAAGTCGGTCTTCATCAAGCCGAAGGGCTCGGCCATCGCGTCGCTCGCCGACCTCAAGGGGAAGACGTTCACGTTCGGCAGCAACTCGTCCACGTCGGGCCACCTGATGCCCCGGTTCTTCCTGATGACGGCCGGCCTCGACCCCGCGAAGGACTTCGCGAAGACGAACCACTCGAAGAACCACGACGAGACGATCGACCTCGTCGCCGACGGCGCCGTCGAGGCGGGCGCGCTCAACTACCTCTCGTGGGAGAAGCGCAAGGCGAAGGAGGGCGACAAGGCCCTCAAGTGCGAGGTCTTCCACACGACGCCCGAGTACGTGGACTACTGCTGGGTGATGCGGAAGGACCTGCCCGCGGGGCTCCGCGCGGCGGTCGCCAAGGCGTTCACGTCGCTCGATCCGGCGAAGCCCGAGGACAAGGCGCTGCTCGACGGCCACAAGGCGTCGAAGTACGTCGCCTGCCCCGAGGGCGGATGGGCCGACATCGAGGCGGCCGCCCGCGCCGCGGGGATGCTCAAGGACTGACGTGCTCTCGCTCCGCGAGGTCACGCGCTCGCTCGGGGGGACGCCCGCACTCCGCGGCGTCTCCCTCGAGGTCGGGCGGGGGGAACGGCTCGCTCTGCTCGGACCGAGCGGCGCGGGGAAGACCACGCTCTTCCGCGTGCTCAACCTGACCCTCCGCCCCGACGGGGGCGCGTACGCCATCGGCGGAGAGGACGCGGCGGGGATGAACCCCGCGCGGCGCCGCGAGGTGCGCGCGACGATCGCCACGATCCACCAGCAGCACGACATCGTGCCGCGACTCAGCGTGCTCGGGAACGTGCTCGCCGGGCGGCTCGGGCAGTGGACGGCGCTGCGTTCGCTCCGCGCGCGGGTGTGGCCGCGGGCGGACGACACGGCGGAGGCGGCCGAGGTGCTCCGGCGCGTCGGCATCCTCGATCTCATCCACCGGCGCTCGGACCGGCTCTCGGGCGGGCAGCAGCAGCGCGTGGCGATCGCGCGCGCTCTCTTCCAGGGCGCGCAGCTCATCCTCGCCGACGAGCCGGTCGCGTCGGTGGACCCGGGTCTCTCCGAAGGCATCGTCGCGCTCCTCGCGGAAGCGAGCGAGCACGACGGGCGCACGGTGGTGGTGAACCTGCACCAGCCCGATCTCGCGCGGCGCTTCTTCCCGCGGATCGTGGCGATGTCCGCCGGACGGATCGCCTTCGACGTGCCCGCCGCCGACGTGGGAGACGACCGCCTGCGGGGTCTCTTCGGCGCGGGCGGGACGCCGGTCGCGTCGCCGCCCGCGCCGCAGTCGTTCCACGCGCCCGAGCACGCCACGCCGGTGCCGGTGGCGTGCGCGCCGGTGCGGCCGAAGGAGCCGCCGAGACGCCCGTGAACGCGGAGGCGCTTCACGTCGGCGACCGGCGGACGTTCCGCTTCGCGTCGTGGGGCCTTCTCGCGCTGCTCGGCGCGGCGTCGCTCGTCTCCGTCGAGTTCAGGCCGTGGGCGTTCTTCTCGCCGATGGCGCGCGAGAACGGCGCCGACTTCGCGGCGCGCGCGTGGCCGCCGGCCGGCGGCGCGGAACTGCTCTCGCGCTTCGCGTCGCTCGCGCTCGACACGCTCGCGATCGCGGCGTGCGGCACCGCCGTGGCGGTCGTCATCGGGCTGCCGCTGGGGATCCTCGGGAGCCGCGCGGTGATGCAGGGGTCACTCTTCGTCACCGGCGACGTTCCCCGGCGTCCGTGGCTCACCGCGGCGTACTTCGCGGCGCGCGGGACCGGCGCGGTGCTCCGGAGCGTTCCCGAACTCGTGTGGGCGCTCCTCTTCGTGCGGATCTACGGGCTCGGTCCGTCGGCCGCGGTGCTCGCGATCGGGCTCGCGTACGGCGGCATGCTCGCGAAGGTCTACTCCGAGCAGATCGAGTCGGTGAACGCCCGGCCCGTCACCGCGCTCGAGACCGTGGGCGCCGGACGGTTCGCGTGCTTCGCGTTCGGGATCCTGCCGCTCGCGTCGGGCGAGATGGTCGGCTACTCGGCCTACCGCTTCGAGTGCGCGATCCGCGCGGGGGCGATCCTCGGCATGGTCGGCGCGGGCGGGCTCGGGCAGCAGATCGAGGAGTCGCACCTGAACCTCGCCTACGGCGAGATGGTCACTGCGGTGCTGTTCCTGATGGGGCTCGTGGTGTTCGTCGAGACGGTGTCGGACCAGATCAAGCGGAGGTTCCCGTGAGCGCGGGCGCGCCTTCCGCGTCCGTCCCCCGCCGCCCCGTCCCGTGGGCCGCGCTCGCGCTCTCGGCGGCCATCGTCGCGGGCGTCGTCCTCTCGGCGGTGCGGCTCGGCTTCGATCCGTTCCGCCTCTTCACCGGCGAGGGGCTCGACGCGCTCGGCGCGTGGTGCGCGAAGCTCCGCGGATTCGACCTCTCGTCGGCGGCGCTGGCGAACGCCGCGCGCGGCGCGTGGGAGACGTTCGCGATCTCGCTCGTCGGCACGGCCATCGGCGCGGTGATCGGCGTGGCGCTCCTCCCGTGGGCGTCGCGCGTGCTCCACGTCGAGGGGCCGCTCGTGGACGACGACCGCCCGTTCCCGTCCCGCGCCTTCGCGTGGACGATGCACCAGTCCGCGCGGCTGCTCGCGAACGGCCTCCGCACCGTGCCGTACCTCGTCTGGGCGATGCTCCTGATCGTCCTCCTCCGCATCGGCCCGTTCCCCGGCGCCGTCGCGATCGGCCTCCACACCGGCGGCGTCCTCTCGCGCCTCTACGCGACCGCGCTCGACCACGCCGACACGCGCCCGCTCGAGGCCCTCCGCGCCGCCGGCGCGTCGCCGTTCCGCATCTTCGTGTGGGGAGCCCTCCCCCAGTGCCGCGCCCCGCTCGCCTCGTACACGCTCTACCGATTCGAGGTGAACGTCCGCGAGGCCGCCGTCCTCGGCATCGTCGGCGCCGGCGGCATCGGCCGCCACCTGAAGGACTCCCTCGACTGGTTCGACTACCGCGCCTTCGCGACCTACCTCGTCGCCGTGATGGCCCTCGTCCTCACCGTGGACGTGCTGTCCGCGGCGGTGAGGAAGCGGCTGCTTTGAGTTTCGGATGACGGCAGCGCCGGTCAGCGCGGCGCGCGGGCGCCATCGCCGCGTCGGGCAGTCGGGTTCGAGCCGCGCCTGTCCGGTCCGAGCTCGACGAACTCATGGCCGCCCGGTCGCGGGGCCGGACGGCACCACGGTGAACCACGACTTCCAGCGGAGGATCGGCCGCTCGATCAAGATCCAACTGGCGGACGCGGCGGCGATAGGTGATGAGGAATCCGCTCAGCGCGAACAACCACGTCACGGCCGCCGAGCCGACTCCGAAGATCCACGGGTTCCGGAATCCGTGCGGGAGCATCGCCGCCTTCTTGAACTGTTCGACGTGATGCACGACGACTGCGGGGGCGGCGAAGAACCGCAGTCCGTGCAACCCCGGGAGGTAGACCCGCTCCATCCGTCTCCAGTGACGTCGGGCAGTCTCACGGCGGCCGACTCGGTCGTGTCCCGCGAGCTGCGATTGGGATGAGCAGTCTATCCCGGCGTCGATGCGCGACGCACCACGGGCCCAGCGGGGACGCGATCCGGATCGTCGCCTTCGAGCGCCTTGAGCTCTGCCGCGTGAGGCGTCGGGGTGCGCAAGCCGGTCCAGCAACGCCGCGCGTCCCCGGGCGACGACACCCTGTCGGCACCGGTCGATCGTGGCGAGTCGCATCTCCGCTGCGAACGCCTCCGGCGAGCGGCGCAGAGCGGCGGACGCGTCCTCGCGGAACGGCAGGGTGATCGTCGTCGCGGCTCCCGGGTGCTGCCCCACCGCGGGGGCAGGCGCTGGCGCCGCGTCCCCGTGTCCCCCGCGTCGGCGATCATTCGCGGATCATGTTCACGGCAGACCATCCGGTCGTCATCCAGGCCGACGGGTCGATCCTGCTCGACGCGCACCACCCCCTCCACGACGAGGCGCGGGAGGCGCTTGCGCCGTACGCGGAGGTCGTGTCGGCGCCGGAGCACGTCCACACCTACCGGCTGTCGGCCATCTCCGTGTGGAACGCCCTGGCGATGGGGCGCGGCGCGGACGACGTGAAGATCGACCTCGGGCGGTGGTCGCGCTGGGGCATCCCCCAGAACGTGGTCGCGAACATCGACGCATGGTGCTCGCGGTACGGGCGGCTGCGCCTCGATCGGCAGGGCGACGGGCTGCGCCTGGTCGTTTCGGACCCGCTGCTCGCGACCGAGGTGGCAGCGTCGCCGAAGGCCGCGAAGTTCCTGACGGGACGCGACGGCGATCGCGCGTTCGGCGTGGACCCGCTTCATCGCGGCGACGTGAAGTGGGCGCTCGTGAAGCTCGGATACCCCGTGGAGGATGCGGCGGGCTTCGGCGCGGGGGAGCCGCTGCGGTTCACGGTGCGCGACGACGACACGTTCTCGCTCCGCGCATACCAGCGCGCCGCGGCGGCATGCTTCGCGCCGGCCGACGGCGCGACCGGCGGACACGGCGTCATCGTGCTCCCGTGCGGCGCGGGGAAGACCGCGGTGGGAATCGCCGCGGCCGCGCGGGTCGGCACGAACACCCTGGTCCTCGCCACGAGCGACGCCGCGGTGGAGCAGTGGGTGCGCGAGTTCCGCGAGCGGACCGACCTGCCCGCCGACGCGGTGGGCGTCTACACCGGCGCCAGGAAGGAAGTGCGCCCCGTCACGGTGGCCACCTACTCGGTGCTCACGCACCGGCGGGGCGGCCAGTTCCCGCATCTCTCGTTGTTCCAGTCGCGGTCCTTCGGACTCGTGATCTACGACGAGGTCCACCTGCTCCCCGCGCCCGTGTTCCGCGCCACGGCGTCGATCCAGGCCGTGCGGCGACTCGGGCTCACGGCCACGCTGCTCCGGGAGGACGGGCGGGAGGACGACGTGTTCGCTCTGATCGGGCCCAAGCGGTACGACGTGCCCTGGAAGGCGCTCGAGCGGCAGAGCTTCATCGCGGAGGCAGAGTGCGCGGAGGTCCGCGTGGCGATGGACGACACGACGCGCCTCCTCTACTCGAACGCCGAACCGCCGGAGCGGTTCCGCATCGCGTCGGAGTGCGTCGCGAAGGACGCGGCGGTCACGTCGCTCCTCGCGCGGCACCCGGACCGCCAGGCGCTGGTGATGGGCACCTACATCTCGCAGCTGCGCCGGATCGCGGAACGGATCGGCGCCCCGTTCGTCTGCGGCGAGGTTCCGTCCGAAGCACGCGCGGCGATCTACGAGCGCTTCCGGCGCGGCGAGATTCCGGCGCTCGTGATGTCCCGCGTCGGGTCGTTCGCGCTGGACCTGCCCACGGCGTCGGTCGCGATCGAGGTCGCGGGCACGTACGGATCGCGCCAGGAGGAGGCGCAGCGGCTCGGGCGGATCCTCCGCCCGAAGCAGGAGAAGGCGCTCTTCTACACCGTGGTGTCGAAGGACACGATCGAGGAAGACTACGCCATGCGCCGTCAGCGGTTCCTCGCCGAGCAGGGCTACCGGTACCGCGTGGAGGAGTGGACGCCGGCGGCGGAGGCGGCCTCGTGACCGCGCTCGCAGCCGGAGTGACGGTCGCGGCCGTGCGCGCGTGGCAGGCGGCGATGGAGAAGTCGGCGGCCGGCCGACTTGCCGCGTCGCTCGGGGTGCATCACCCGCGGGACAGGGGTCCGCACCCGGACGATCTGGCGGCCGCGCTGGCGGACGGGGCCCGGGTCCGGCAGGCGTTCGCCGCGCTGCCGGAGGACGCCCGGGACCTCGCGCTGGCGAAGGCCGCGGCGGGAGACTCTTCATGGAGCGACGCCCCGCACGAACTGCTGGCGAGGTCGCTCGGCTGGAACTACGCGCGGATCGACGGCGCGCGGAGGGCGCTGACGGCCGCCGGCTGGGTGTCCGGCACGGCATGGGACTGGGAACTTCCGCCCGGCACGGGACCCGCGCTCCTCCCGGGCGCGTTCTCCCGATTCTCGGCGGCTCCGGGCACGGTCCCGCCCGCGCGGTGGGGTTTCCTCCTCGGCTGCGTGGCAGCGCTCGCCTCGCACCTGCCCGTGCGCGTGCGGGGGGACGGGCAGATCTACGCCGCGTGGCACGACAAGACGGAGAAGGCGCACGGGTTCGACGTCGTCCCCCGCCCTGCGCTTGCCCGCGTGGTCTCCATTCTCGAGGACCTCAGGGTGCTGCACGTCGACGCATCGCGCCACGACCGGGCACTCACGACCGACTTCTCGTCGCTCGACCGCGCCCTCGGAGCGTCGGACCACGACTTGGCGCTTGCATCCTTCCATCACGACAACGGTGAGTTCGACGAGTCGGCGCGCATGCTCGCCGCCCTGACGCGGATCGAGCGGGCGACCCCCGGCGAGGCCGCGACGCCGGACCGGATCGCGGAGATGCTGGGCGACCTGCATCGGGCCGAGGCCGCCGGGTTCTCGTACGGCCGCACGACGAAGCCGAGGCCGCGTGAACTCATGCACGCGCTCCGCGAACTGCACATGATGGGGCTCGTGACCGCGGGCGGCGACGCCGAGGACCCGAGGTACGCGATCGCGCCGTCCGCCGCGGCGGCGGACGGCCGCTGGATCGTCCAGCCGAACTACGACGTCCTCGTGCCGGAGGACACGCCGCCCGCGGACGTGGCCCGCCTCTCGGCGGTGGCGTCGCTGGCGCGGTTCGACCGCGTCGCCACGTTCCGGATCTCGCGCGAGTCGATGGCCCGGGGCACGGCCGTCGCCGCAGGGGCGGGCGACCCTGTCGCGCTCCTCGCGTCCCGGAGCGCCGGTCCGGTCCCCGAGAACGTCGCCGCGACCCTGCGCGGGTGGGCGCGATCGAGCGCTCCGATGATCGCGTGGAAGGGCGCGGTGATCGTGGCGGAGTCGGAGGAGCAGAGGGCGTTCCTGCGTGCGCATCGCCACTTCGAGCGGGAGATCGCGCCGGGCGTCTTCGCGTTCGCCGAATCGGCGCTGCGCGAGGTCGTGCGAGAGGCGGAGAAGCGCGGCCACGGTACGGCCGCCCCTGCCGCGACGCGTGTCCGCGGCGGCCCGGGCGACAGGTCCGGCGCGGCCGATCTCGCGAGAAACGTGCGCCGCCGCATCGAGGACGCGGTCTCGGCCGCCATCGCCCAGCCGAAGCCGAAGAAGCCGGCGGCAGGCGGGCGGACCGCGCGCCGGAGGGCACCCGCCGAGAGCCCGGAGGTGCGCTGGCCCCGGGTCCACGAGATCGTCTCGGACGACATCGTGCTCCGCGTCCTCGTCGGAATGCTCGGACCGGACGAACTCGACGATCTCGAGGAGTTGGACGACGACGACATCCTGTTCCAGCTCGAGGCTGCGAGAGACGGGCTCGCGGATGCCCTCGGCGGCCCGGTGCCGAAGCGCAGAGTCGCGGCCTCGGGTCCCGGACCTTCCCGGAACGCGCCCGCGCAGGCGGCAGCGCCGGCGAAGCCGGCGTCGAAGGCACCTCCGGACGCGGCGCGGCCGGCACCCCCCGCTCCGCCGCAGCCGGGCGAAGCCGGACCTCCGTGGCAGACTCCCGCCCCGGGCGCGCTCGCCGACCTGCTTCGCGAGGCGATGGCCTCGCGCACGTGGATCGAGATCCTCTACGTGAACACCGCCGGGCGGAGGAAGCCGCAGACGGTCTTCCCGGTGTCGATCGACGACGGCGCGCGTCCCGCGCTGTCGGCCGTCTCCGCCGACTCGGGCTCCGCAGCGGCGTTCGTCCTGGAGCGGATCGCCGCCGTGAGGACGCTGCCGAAGTAGAAGCTCCCGCGGTGCGACGCGGCCTGGACTCCCGCGCGCCGTCGCGGCGGACCTACTCCCCCGCCATCGCCTTCGCCGCGGACTCGAACGCCGCGAGGTAGGCGTCCACGGCATCGCCCCACTTGGGGAGCTTCGGCTCCGGGACCAGGACGGCGGCGGCGCCGGCGCCGGTCGCCGTTCGACGGGGATCGAGCACGAAGTTGCCGGGGCTCACCTGGAACGTGCCGACGACGGCGAGGCCGCGGGCGTAGAGGTCTTCGTGCTCGGCGCACGTGAGGCCGGGGAGGAGCGGGCACGCGCCGGCGCCGGGCGACGGCGGGTGCGGTTCGCCGAGCGCGTCGCCGGGGACCTGGCCGACGACGACGACCATGCGGTCGTTGCAGTACGCGACGAAGCGCGGATCGGTGAAGAGCTGCGCGCGGGTGCGGTCGCACTGGCCGCAGGTGTCGTGGAGGAGCGAGAGGAAGAGCGGGACCTTCCGCTCCGCCGCCTCCTTCACCGCCGCGTCGAAGTTCCGGGCGAGGCGCAGACGCTTCGGCGTGTCGGCCTTCCTCGGCGCGCGCGTCGGCTCCGGGTCGTCCATCGCGCAGCGGAAGCCGACGCTCCGCTCGGCGGCTTCCATCGGCTGCATGCACAGGTCGAGGACGCGCAGGTTGAGCGGATGCGGCGAGAGCCACGAGCCGCCCTTGATCATCACGGGGCGGAGCTGTCCGTCGCGGCCGGGGACCATGACCCGCTCGTAGGCGTTCCCCGCCATGTCGAGGCAGCCGAAGGGCGACGCGCCCGCGGGGCGCGAGCCGACGGGCTCGGCGCCGCGCGGCGCGGGGCTCCCGAAGTTCGCGTGCGACGCGGTCGGCGCGTCGTCGCCCCAGGGGTAGAGCTTCCCCTCGGCGCCGCCGGCGGCCTTCTCCCACTCGATCTGCGACGGGAGCCGCGCGCCGGCCCACGTCGCGTAGGCGAGCATGCCGTGGGCGCTGACCGACGTGACGGGATGCCGCTCCAGACCCGGCGTGGCGCGCCAGACCATCGGACGGTCGCGAGTCGGCGTGCCCGAAGGATCGGGAACCTGCTCGAGCCCCGGGAGATCGCGGCGCACCGCCGACGCGGACTCGGGTCGCGATTCGAGGAACGCCGCGAACTGCGCGTTCGTCACCTCGTGCTTGTCCACGAGGTACGACCCGACGGGCACCGGCTTCGGATCGGCCGACGCGACGGTGCCCTCGTAGGGTCGCTTCATGTAGTCGCCGGCGGGGACGCGGATGACGGTCGCGCCGTCGCGGACGCGGAGCCACTCCTCGGCGCCCTGCTCGTTCACGCGCACGAAGACGAGCGGGGCCTTCGCGGGCACCGGCCCCTCCGGCTCCTCCGCGGCCGCGGACGCGGCCAGCAGCGCGAGAGCGGCCACGGCGCGGCGCATCACCGGCACGCGTTCAGCGCGAGCAGCACGTACCCCGTGCCGTACGCCTTGTGGTACCCGTAGAGCTGGTAGTCCCAGAAGGAGCCGTCCTCCTCCTGGAGCGGCGCGAGGATCCTCGCGAAGTGCGCCTTCGCCTTCGCGAGGCGCGCGGGATCGGTCACGCGCGGGAACAGGAGGCTCGCGTAGTAGTACCCGTAGAAGCAGAAGTAGCCGGAGTTCTGGTACCAGCTTTCGTGCGGCTGCGGGTACTTGCGGGCGATCCGGAGGAAGCGGTCCTCCTTCTCGAGGTTGTCGAGCGCGGTCACGACGTGCGCCTCGGTCACCTTCCCGCCCCACAGGTCGATCGCGCGGAGGCACGCCGGCGTGCGCGCGAGGCTCCCCTTGATCTTGTTGATGCCGCCCTGCGGCCAGTAGCGGTGATCGAAGCTGTACGCGAACGAGTTGTCGGGCTTGCGCAGGAACTCCGTGAACTTCAGCGCGTCCTTCCAGACGCCGTCGGGGAACTCCACGCCCTGCTCGCGCGCGGCCTTGAGGGCCACGAGCGCGGTCGCCGTGGTGAACGACGTGGCGCCGAGCCCCGGCTGCTGCGTGTGCGTGTCGAAGTCGTAGTAGCCCCAGCCGCCCTCGGCGTACTGGTACCGGCGGAGCGCGGCGACGCCGCGGCCCATCGCCTCGCGGAGGAGCTTCCTCCGCCCCTCGTCCGTCTCGCGCGCGTGGGCGCGGGCGAGGGCGTGAACGCCGTACGCGTTGCCCCAGATGTTGTAGAGCGCGTCCACGGTCGCGCGGCGCACGTCCACCGTGGCCATCATGAAGTCGGTGCCCTTGCGGACGGCCTCGGCGGCCATCTCGCGGATCGCCGGGTCCTTGTCCCCGCACTCGATCAGCGCGGAGAGCGCCAGCGCCGACGCGCCGCCGCGGAACGCGTAGTAAGCGCCCGGTTCGGGCGCGTAGATGTCGTAGAGGTTGCTCGCGGGGGAGCCCCACGACCCGTCCTTCTTCTGCGCTTTGACGAGGTACTCGGCGCCGCGGCGGATGGCCGCGGCGACGTCGGGGGCGGGCGTCTCCGCCGGAGCGGCGGGCTTCTTCTCCTCGGCCTGCGACGACGACGGCCCGGCGCCCCACGGCGAGGCCGCGATCGCCGCGGCGACCGCGGCGGCGCAGAGCGAGAACGGGAGGATCCGGCGGAGGTTCACGACGGCCTCACTTCTGCTTCGGCGCCGACTCGAGGACCTTCTCGCCCTCGGACGCGCCCTTCACGATCTCCGTGCGGCCCTGCGACGTCTCGCCGCACTCGACCTCGCGGCGCTCGGACTTCTCGCCGGTCCACACGTGGACGAACCGCTTCTCGCCGTCCTTCTCCACCGCGCCCGCGGGCACGGTCAGGGCGTCGGAATTCTCGACGGTCGTGACCTTCACCTTCACGCCGTAGCCCGGGAAGAGCCGCGCGTCGGCGTTCGGGACCTCGACGAACACGTCGTAGTTCTCGCCGGCCGAGAAGCGCGCGACGCGGGAGACCTTCCCGGGGATCGGCTGCTTCGGGAGCGCGTTCGCGGTGACGGACGCGCTCTGGCCCTCGTTGACGGTGAGCATCGCCGACTCGTTCACCTGCGTGCGGACGAACACGTCCCCGCCGCGGACGACCGTGAAGAGCGTCGTCTTCGGCTTGACCTTGCCCTCGGGCTTCAGCGTCGCGGACGGCTCCTCGAGCCCCGACCACTTGCCGCGCGAGAGCGCGCCGCGGACGAGCATCCCGTCCTCCGGCGACTTCAGGACGAACTTCTCCCGGTCCCGCCGCAGCTTCGCGAGGTTCTCCTCCTGCTTCTCCAGGGCGATCTTCGCCTTCTCCAGGTCCACCTTGCCGGTGACCTCCGCGGCGCGCGCGGCTTCCTTCGCCCGCTCGAGATCCATCGCGGCGCGCTTCGCGGCGGCCTCGATGTTCTCGCCCTCGCGGGCATAGTCGAGCTCGCGCCATGCCCGGTCGCGGCGCTCGTTCCAAGCCATCTGCTTCTTCAGCCGCTCGATCTGGCGCTGCGTGCGCTTGAGGACGATGTCCTCGGTCTCCTCGGTCAGCTCGTCGGCCTTGTACATCTTCTCGAGCTGGGTCAGCTCCTCCATCTGGTCCACGAAGTTGTCCTTCTGGACCTGCATGCGGTAGTCGGCCTCCTGAAGTCGGAACTCCTTCTCGAACTCCTGCCAGCGCTTCAGCTGGTTCGCGGCGTTCACGGCGTCGGCCTCGGCCTTGCGCAGTCCGAGCGCCAGCGCCTCGTCGGCGCGCTTCGCCTCCTCCTGCTGCTTGCGGAACCCGGCCTTCGCCGACAGGAGGTCGCGCTCGGCGGCGGCGAGCGCATCGTCGATCTTGTCGGTCTTGAAGCGGGCGACGACGTCGCCCTTCTTCACCGGCCCGGGCTGCGCGGCCTCGATCACCTCGAGCTCGCCGCCCCACGACTCCGTGTCCACCTCGAGGTCCCACTGGCGCTTCGCGTCGAGCGTGCCGTTCAGCTCGAGGACCACGGAGAACGCGCCCTTCGTCACCGTCGTGGTCTTCGGCTCCTTCTTCGGCTCGGGCCTGGCCTCCTCGGCCTTCGTCTCGCCCGGCTTCTCGCTCTCGTCCGCGTGGAGCGCGAGCGGGGCGGCGGTGATCGACATGAAGAGCGCCGCGGCGGCTGCCGTGCGCGTGAATCCCGTGCGAATCATGGGTGTCCTCCGTGGAAGGGGGGAGATTAGCCCGGATCATTCACGAGGGTTCGCGCGAAAACGGCCTTCAACTCGCGGACTGCCTGCACTGTACGTCGATTCCGCCGACGGTCGCCCGGCGACGGACTGTCCTGGCCGAGATCCGCGGGATGCGATGCAAGGAGGAGACCGCAGAGCGACTTCGGCAAGTCGGTCAAGGGCTCCGACGCAGCAGCGCGCCCGCGGGCTCGGCCAGGCGCGAACCTTCGTGAATGATCCGGGATAAGCGCCCGGACGGGGCCAAGGCCATTCCTGACCCCGGCGGTCCCGGCGATACTGCCCGGATGCTCCGCCGCGCCGCCGCCTGCCTGGTCCTCGCCGCCGCGATCGGCGGCGCGAACGGCGGCGACGAGCCCGAGATCGACCCGGGGCGCCACGGGACGTGGGCCGACGCGGTCGGCTGCCTCGATCCGCGCTGGCGCGTGCCGGACGTCCGCACCGACGAGACGCTGCCGGAGGCGCGCCGCCCGGCGGACCTCCTGCGGCGCATGCGCGAAGCGATCGCCGCGCGCCCCGGCGCGGCCGACCCGAGGTTCCGCTCGTTCGCGGGCGCGGTGCAGGCGGTCCGTTCGTCGCCCGATCCCGACGCCGTGCTCGCGGCGCTCCGCGCCGACGACGCGGCGTGGCGCGCGTTCGGGCCGGAGATCTCGCAGCTCTGCCGCGAGCGGGTGCTCGTCGGAAGCTCGTGGAACCCGGCGAAGGACGGCGACGAGGACGGGATCCTCACCGGCGCGGCGTTCCGCGGCGACGGAGAGAAGAAGGAGCCCTGGACGCGCATCGACGGCGGGCGACCGATGCTCCAGCAGGCGGCCGCGCTCCTCTTCGCCGACCTCGACGCCGTGAAGGAGGCGGAGAACGACTACACCGCGTATCCGAAGCACGTGGGCGCGTCGTACGAGCGCATCCACGGCGTGAAGGGGAGCTACGTGCGCGGGAAGGACGCGTCGGCGCGCGCGTTCACCGCGTCGCGCATGTTCTTCGAGCAGGACCTTCCGTTCCCCTACTCGACCTACTCGTGCGACCTCCGCATCGTGAACCGCGTCGGCGGCGACGGGAACCTCGTCTGCGACATCTGGTCGCCGTCGAAGGACTTCGACTTCATGGCGGGCCAGGACGTGTTCCTGCCCGTGCGCGACCCCTCCGGCGCGTTCGTCGCGCTGTGCTGCGTCCGCGTCTTCGGCTTCGACCTCGACTCCGTCCCCGACGGCGAGGACGACGTGCGCGCCGCGCTGCGGAGCTCCCTCGGGAACCTGAAGCGCCGCTCCGACGCGCTCTTCGCCGCCCGCACCGCCGCCGGCGGGAAGCCGCGCACGATCGACGGCTCCGTGCCCCCGTTCGTGGTGCGCGGCGTGAAGTGAGCCGAGTCTTCGCGCGGGGATCGGCGAGGCCCGCCGGCGCCGGGATGGATCGCGCGCGGATCGCCGCGACGCCCCTGCGTCACTTCCCGATCCGCGCCTCGACCTGGTCCTTCAGGTCGCGGAACTCCTGCTCGGCCTTCTCGAACGCGGCGTCGATCCACGGCTGGGCCGCAGCCAGGGCGTCCTCGAACTCGGCGCAGAGTCCGTCGATCCCGTCGCGCAGGTACTGCTTGTAGTCGAGGAGCATGCGCACGTCCTGCAGGCCCGCCTTCACGTCGCTCCGCGAGAGCGCGGATCCGAGCTCGGCGGCCAGCGCGTCGGCCTCGAGCTGCGCGGCGCGCGCCTCGACCGACTGGCCCTGCGCGAGCTCGTAGCCCGCGAGCGCGACCGACCCGAGGAAGCTCAGCCCGTCGCCGAACTGCTCCGCGCCGGCCGCCTTCAGGCCCTCGCCGGCCGCCGACGCCGCGGCGTCGGTGACGGCATCGCCGACCAGCCGGGCGCCCACCGCGTCGCCGATCCTCCGGGTGATCCTGGAGCCGGTCGCCGCCGCCTGCTGCGCGATCTCCGCCGCGACGGCCCCCGCCTTCGCCACCTTCGTGACGGCGCCGATCCCGCCCGCGAGCAGGAGTCCCGTGTCCACGGCCTGGTCGAGGGCCTTGAACGACTCCAGGTTCCCGACCTGCGCGGCGAGGGCGTCGCGGAGCTCGTCGCGCCGGCGGTTGTACTCCTCGATCGCGAGGCCGAGCCGCGCGAGCTCGTCGAGCGTGGACTGCAGGCGGTTGTTGCACTCGAACGCGCGCTGCTCGGCGCGGCGCATGATCTCCAGCGCGTCGCGGAGATCGGAGAGCAGGGCGCCGCAGATGACGGCGTCGGCGCCGTCGTCGGGGACGGGCTGGATCAGCCAGCCGACCCTTCCCGGTTCCGGGTGGTACGGCGGCGGGCCGTTCGGTCCCGGCGCGGGGCCGGGCGGTCCGATCGGCGGGATGCCGTCGGGGCCGAGGGGCCGCGGCAGGAAGGGGTCGCGCGTCGGCCCGCTCCACCCGAAGACGAGGCCCGTCGCGTAGCTCGACGCGTAGCCCGGCAGGTTCGCCGCGCTCTGGAGGCTCGGCGCGCCGCGGAAGTCGGCGCCGCCGTTCGTCTGGAAGTGGCGCTGACCCCACGCGTCGGTGCGGTCGTAGCGCTCCTGGAGCGTTCCCGTCGCGGGGGTGGCGTTGTAGAGCTGCCGCGGGGCGCCCGTCGCGTCGTCCTGCCAGAGATAGGTGGTCGAGAACGAGTCGGCGAAGCCGGAACCCGTGTGCCCGCGGCCCGCGTAGTCCGGATCGTAGTAAAGGTCGAATCCGGGGAGCGCCGGCGGAGAGAGCTCCTGCACGATCCTGCAGCCGTCGAACACGCGACGTCGCGTGAGGTTCGTCAGTCCGGTGAACTCCTGCTCCACGGCGAGGACGGGCCGCCCGAGGGCGTCGTAGCGGTACGTGGCGAGCACGGGTCCGCCGTCCACCGTGACGGACCCGACGCGGCCGAACGGGTCGTACGCGACCAGCCGGCGCCCGGCGTCGTACGCGGGGCGGTTCTCGAACCAGTCGGCGGCGCGGAGCGACGCGTCGTACGTGAAGTTCGACGAGCCGGCGGAGACGAGCGCGCCCCGCGCGTCGAACGAGAGCGGCACGGAGTGGCTGCGGAACGGCCCCTTCCCGATCGCGTCGGTGCTGGTGACGATCGCCGTCGGGCGGTCCTCGGGGCCGCCGTACTCGATCTCCGTGTCGAGCGGGTCCGCGCCGCCCGCTCCCGTCACGCGGCTCGCCGTCATCCGGCCGAACGCGTCGTAGGTGCGCTCCTCGCCGGCTCCGCTCTCGCGCAGGTGGGTCTCGATGAACCCCCGCTCGCCCCAGGTCGCGTCCCACCGGCTGTCCACGCCCTCGGCCGTCGTGTGCTCGGCGCTCGTGCGGCGGAGCCGCCCGTCGTGCCCGAACTCCGACGTCATGCGCGGATGCGTCCGCCGCGCCACGGCGCGGGTTCCGGGGACGTACTCGTAGTCCGTGGTCACTCCGGCGGCCGTCACCGACGTGACGCGCCCGACGGCGTCGCGCTCGATGTCGTACGTGCGGCCTCCCGGCACGGAGACCCGCGACGTGCGTCCGCCGTTCCCGAACTCGCGGAGCACCCCCGCGCCGTCCTGCAGGTCGGAGAGCTCGTTCCCGAGCGAGTCCCACGACTTCACCACGGTGACCGTGGTCCCGACGGTGTCGGTCGCCACGGCCAGCCGGTCGAGCGGGTCCCAGGCGAAGGTCTGGGTTCCTCCGGACGCGGTCACGACGGCGAGCGTGCCTTCGGGGCCGTACCCGTAGAGGACGGGGGCGCCTGCGCCGGAGACCGACGAGGTCACGCGTCCCGCGGCGTCGTAGGTCCACGCGCCCGTCACCGTTCCGGCGGTGGACGCCGACGTGACGTTCCCGTGCGCGTCGCGGCCGTAGGCGATCGTGCGCCCGTCGGCCGCGGACTGCCCGGCGAGGCGGCCGTCCGCGCCCCACTCGAACGCCGACTCGAGCGCGGCCCCGCCCGCGGACTGCGTCTCGCCGACCACGTTCCCGTCACCGTCGAATGTGCGGTCCACGACCGCGCCGCCCGGCAGGCGCGTCTGCGCGATGCGGCCCGCGGCGTCGTACGCGAGGCGCGTCGTCGCGCCGTCGGCGTCGTCGATCCGGACGACGCGGCCCGCGGCGTCGTACTCCATCGACGTCTCGCGCACGACCGGCGAGGGAGTGGAGCCGCCTCGCACCGTGCGGTGCGTCGCCACGCCGCCGCCGGGCGCGTGCACGACCTCCGTGGCGAGATCGAGCGACGGGTCCTCGGACCGCACGACGCGGCCGAGACCGTCGTGGACGAACCGCATCAAGCACCCTCGGGAGTCCACCTCCTCGGCCAGCGCGCCGCGCAGCGTGCGCCGCTTCGTCCACGTCTCGACGGCCGTCACCCCGCCGCCCGCGACGAACCGGTCGCGCTCGATCTCCACCACGTTCCCCGCGGCGTCGTACTCGAACCGCGTGCGCGAGCGGTCGAGCCCTCCCGACGTCTCGGTCTCGGACGCGCGCCGGCCCGCGGCGTCGTACGCGGTCTCGGCGCGCGTGCCGTTCGGGTGCACGGTGGCCGCGAGGCGTCCGTGGGCGTCGTACTCGAAGGTCGTCCGCTCGAGGCCGGCCCAGCCCTCGTCGGCCGGACCGTCGTGGTCGCTCCACGTCGTGGTGAACTCGCGCTGTTCGGGCGTTCCGAACCCCTCGGTCCGGCGCGTCTCCCGGCCGCGCACGTCGTACTCGATCCGCATCTCCGCGTCCGCGACGATCCGCGACGGGCGGAGATGTCCGTGATGGTACTCGTAGACCGTCTCGCGCACGCCGCCGAAGCCGTCCTCGACGCGCGCCGCGGTGCGCAGCCCGAAATCGTCGTAGTCCGCCTCCGTCACGGCGACGCCCGAGCCGATGCGGCCGCCGGGCCCCGCGAGCGGCCGCTCGGTGCGGACCGGGTTCCCGTCTGCGTCGTACTCGAACGTGACCGACCCCGTCGGCACGAGGCCGACCGACGAGACGGCGCCCCACGCGTCCCACGCGAACGTGCGGACCTTCGCCCCGCGGCCCTCGTCGATTCGCGTCACGTTGCCCGCGGAGTCGTACCTGTATCGCGTGGAGTGTCGGACGCGCGGGCGGCCGGTTACGGGGTCGTCGCCCGCCGCGGCGTCGAGGATCTTCTCCACCACGAGATCGCGGCGGACCTTGCCCTTCCCGTACTTGTACGCGTCCTCGGCTCCGTCCGGATGCACGGTGCGGACGAGGCGGTTCAGCGCGTCGTACGAGTAGGTCGTGACGGGGTTCTCCGCGCCCCCGGGCGTGAGGATCGCGGGACCGGTCAGCGACACGAGGTTCCCCGCCGCGTCGTAGGACGACGTCCACGTGGCGCCGCCCGGCTCCATGTCGGTCAGCACCTGCGTTGTGCCCGGGACGAACGTGAACGTGCGGACGAGCGGCGCGGTCGCGGGGTGGTCCGCCGCGCGCAGCTCGAACGTCGTCGCGGCGGCCCCGTCGCGCGGATCGGCGGTGTCGGTGAAGGTCCACACGCGCGAACGGCCGCCGGGGAGCTCCCAGCGGAGCATGCGCCCCGCGGCGTCGTAGGTGAAGGTCTCGGTCTCGACGGGGACTCCGCCGGAGACGCGGGCGAGTTCCGTGATGCGGCCGTCGGCGTCGTGCTCGATGTCCACGACCGGCGGATCGTCGCCTCGGCCGGTGATGCGCGTGGTGTTCGTCCCGTAGTCGAAGACGAGATCGCCCAGCGGATGGCGGATGCCGCCCGCGCGGCCGTTTCCGTCGTACTCCACCGTCCCGAGGAATCCGCCGCGCCCGTTCCGTACCGTCGTGAGGCGGCCCTGCGAATCGTACTCGTAGCGGAGCTCGACCGGCGTCGCGTCGCCCTTGCGCTTCGGGCGGAGGATGGTCTCGAGGTTCCCCGTCTCGCCGTGCCGGAACGCCCACGTCCGCTTCGCCCAGTCCCGGACCGACGCGATCCTGAGCTCCTTCGTGTACTTGAACGTGATCTTCCGCTTCTCGGGCGTCGTCACCGCGAGCAGGCGATGGTCCGGCGCGCGCTTCATGCGGATGACTCCGCCGTCCGGGCGAATCCACGACGTGAAGCGGCCGGTCGCGTCGAACACGCGCACCCAGCGGTCTGCGCCGGTCAGGCGGTAGCCGTCGCCGTCGCGGGCGGCGAGCACGCGGAGTCCGATCGGCGTCGTCCATCCGCCCGGCTCGGCCCCGAACCGCCACCGCCCGCCGCGCGGGTCCACGAACACGAGGTCGCCGGCGGGCTCGACCTCGAGCCGCGAGTCGAACGACGACCGCCAGCTCCGTCCCCACGATCCGTCGTAGTCGGTGTCGGGGCAGTGGCTCAGCGCGAACGGGGCGGGGTGGGCGCCGCCCGGGAGATCGAAGAGCGTGCGGTCATGGAACACCGCGCCTTCGGGCAGGTAGACGTCGAACCCGGGGTGCTGCGCGGGGCTCCACGCGGCGCCCGTCGCCGGAGGGGCGCCGAAGCGGCGCGCCTCGGCGAACGTCGCGGTGTCGGCGGCGGCCGGGAGCGCGGCGGAGAATCCCGCGAGGGTGCCTGCGACGACGAGGGACCACGCGCCGAGCGTGGTGCGACGTGAGTGCGTCATAGTGCGCTCCCTGCAGTTGTGCGCCGAAGACCGGCGGCGCTGCGGAGCGGCACGGTTTGCGGCACGGCTTTCGGCACGGCCGAGAGGCTACGTTCCGCGCCATCCCCGGCGCAACGCCCGTTTCGATCCGCCACGGACCGCGCGGCGCAGGGTCAGCGTCCGTCTGCGCGCGCGAGCCGGGCGAGGCTCCATCCGGCTGCGGCCCACGTCGCGGCGAGAAGTCCCCACGAGAGGAGCGGGTCCGGCGAGAGCTCCGCAGCGCCGAGCGCCGCCCCGCCTCGCCACGTGACCGGGCCGAGCGCTCCGCACGCGAGCGCCGCGACGGCGGGCCGCGCGGCGATCCAGGCCATGGAGTGGCGGATCGTCAGCGCGAAGCAGACCCAGAGCACGAGGAGCCACGAGGGCGCGAACGGCGCGGGGACCGGATCGCCCGCCGCCGGAACGTACACGCCCGCGGCGCGGTGGAGCGTCTCCGCCGCGGCGCCGAGGACGAGTCCGGCGGCCGCGAGCCGCAGGTCGGGCCTCGCCGGCCGCGCGAACGCGAAGTGCGCGGCGCACATCGCCGCGCCGGCGAGCCATCCGATCCACGGGCGGCCGTTCGCGGCGCCGAGCACGCACGCGAACCACACGCCCTGGAGCAGCAGGAAGTTCGCGACCCGGAACGCCACGTTCACCTCGCGGCCGCCGCGTCGGCGCGGTCGGCGTGGTCGAGGATCTCGCGGAGGACCCGCGCGGGATCGACGTGATGCGGGTAGTGCCCGGCGTCCGGGAGCACGACGAGGCGCGACCCCGCGATCTCGCGTTCGAACCGGCGCGCCACCCGGTCCACGGGATAGGCGATGTCGCGACCGCCCCAGAGGAGGAGCGTCGGCACGGCGATCCTCGGGATCTCGGCCTCGCGCGTGCCGTTCTCGTCGCGGGCGAGATCCACCATCGACTTCCACGCGTCGGGGACGCTGCTCACCGCAAGGAACTCGTCCACGAGGTCGTCGTGGACGGGCGCGTCGAAGTGGGGCTGCAGCGCGCCGCGCACCTTCTCCCTGTCGAGGACCGCCCACCCGATCGGCGCGAGCCACATCTCGCGCATCTTCACCTCTTCGGGGAGCCAGCCGTCGGCCGGACGCGCGTGCCCCGCGCTGTCGATCAGCGTGAGCGATGCGAACCGCTGCGGCGCGTCGAGCGCCGCGCGCCAGCAGAACTCGCCCGCGTAGCTGTGGCCGACGACGTGGACGCGGCCGACGCCGAGGTGCGGGATCGCCGCGACGATCCAGTCCGCCGCCTTCTGGAACGTCATCGGGCGGTGCGCGCCCGCCGGAGCGAGGGCGTGGCCGATCACGTCGATCAGGTACACGTCACGGCCGCGCGCCCCGTTCCGCGCGATCTCGTCGGCCACCGACGACCAGTCGAACGACGAACCGGGAGTTCCGTGGACGAGGAGGAGCGGCGTCTTCGCGCCCGCCGCGCCCTGGGCCGTCCCCGGCGTCGCGGGGATGCGGACATAACGGAGATCCGCCCGACCGCCCTCGTACTCGAACGTGGACCCCGAGTTGCCGTGCCGCACGATCGACGCGTTCTTCGGGAGCGCAGCCATCGCCCGGCCGGCCTCCTCGCGGGACATGCCCGCGCAGGCGCCGAGCCAGACCGACGCCGCCGCGAGCACCGAGAGAGACAGGACCGCTGCGCGCAAGAGGAACCTCCGGACCGGGGACGCGACCCTCCCGGAACCCGCGCCGCCGGGTCCGTCTTCCATCATGTCCCCTTCACGGCGACGGCCTGGACCTCGGCGCAGAGCCACGGGCACCGCGCGCCCCACCACGCGTTCCAGCGCCACCACCGCTCGCTGTCCTCGAGCGGCGAGAGCACGCCACCGGACGCCGACCGGAAGCCGCGGAGCGACGTGACGCGGAACACGCCGGAGCGCTCGATCGCGCGGCGGAACGAGAGCGCGGAGAACGCCTGCACGTGGCCGTGCCCGTGCGTCGCGTCGTCGCGTCCGCGGCCCATCGCTCCGCGCAGCGCCGCGATGCCCGGCGGGAAGGTCGGCACGCCGGCGACGAGCGATCCGCCGGGGCGGAGCACGCGCGCGGCCTCGGCGAAGAGGGCCTGCGAATCGTCGAGGTGCTCGAGCACCTGCTCGCACACGACCACGTCGAACGCGCCGCTCCGGAACGGCAGGCAGCGGGACGCATCGGCGAGCGCGGCGCGCCAGCGGTCGCGTCCGTGGAGGCGCTCCGGCAGGCGGGGATCGAGGTCGATCCCGAAGAGCGCGACGCGGTCCGCCGCGCCCGTCGGCTCCAGGTAGCGGAGCGTCCGGCCCCGCCCGCAGCCGACGTCGAGGACGCGGAGCGGCGGCTCCGCGCGGCGCGCCGCGGCCGCGATCTCCGCCGCGAGCGCCGGATACCGCGCGAGCCGGAGGCGGAACTTCCGGTCGCTCGGTTCCACGCCGAAGGCGAGCACCGTCACGGCAGCGCTCCGCCGACGCTCGCGAGCAGCGCCGGACCCGCGGCGCGCACGAGCGGACGGACGGCGGCGATCCGTCCGGAGAGGAGTTCGGGACGCGCTTCGACGCCCACCGACGAAGCGACCTGCGACAGCCGGAACGCGACGCGCGCGTCGTCGTCGTACTCGCGGAGGAACTGCGAGCGCCGGAAGCCGTCGAGGATGCGGCCCACGCCCGCGGCGTCGGCGCAGGCGGCCCGCGCGAGCGTGT
Organism: Planctomycetota bacterium; assembly: GCA_022072415.1. Lineage (GTDB taxonomy): Bacteria > Planctomycetota > JAJSAM01 > JAJSAM01 > JAJVHW01 > JAJVHW01. The sequence goes on along the minus strand of JAJVHW010000063.1, from coordinate 8,465 downwards.
CGAACTCGCCGGCATCCACGGAGGCGAGCGCCCCGTAGTAGCGGTCGAGCGACCCGGGGCGCGACTCCTCGATCCATGCGTCGAGCAGCACTTCCACGGCGAGGTGCGCGAGGAACCGCGCGCGGAAGCGCGGCGCGCCGTCGCGGAGCGCCGCGAACTCCGCGGTCAAGGCGCGCTGCGCCTCGTCGAACGCCCCGGACGAGTGGAACATGCGGTCCTCGGCGTGATGACGGGCGACGCCTCGCGCGAAGGACTCCGCGCGCGGACCGCCCGCTCCGCCCGCCTCGCGGATCCGCGCGCCCTTCCGCACCCGCCGCACGAGGTCCGGCGCGGCGGTCCCCGCGCACTCCCACGGATCGCCGAGCGAGCGCAGTCCGTGCGCGAGGAAGTTCACGTCACCGCGCGCCCAGGTTCGCGCCGCCGCGGCCGGAGATCTGCACGGTCCCGTCGGTGAGGTCCAGCGCGGAGCCGAAGGCCACGAGGATCCGCCCCGCGTCGATCTCCGCGCTCGACGGACCGTCGAAGCCGGGCTCGCCGACGACGAGGTCCTGGAACCCGTCGCCGTCCCAGTCGATCGCGGGATGCACCGTGCCCCAGAGGCCGTCCGCGCCGCCCTCGCCCGCGACGAAGCCGACCGGATCCCACGTGAGCGCCGTGTTGCGGCGGTAGAGCGAGAGGGCGCCCGCATTGACGATGTCCACGGACCGGAGCAGGGGCGATCCGATCGCGACCACGGCGGGACCGTACGGCGCGGCCGCGGGCACCTGGATCACCGCGATCCACGAGCCGAGCGCGCCGTCCCCGGCGGCGACGCGCGTGTCGAGCGTGCGCGTCGAGCCGAGCGCGCCGCCGTCGCGCAGGAGCACCGCGCTGTCGCCCGGAATGCCGACGAAGAGCTCCGCCCGTCCGTCGCGGTCGATGTCGCCCGCCGCCATCTCGAAGCCGAACGATCCGTCCGCGGTCACGGTGCCGGTGAGCACCTCGGAGGCCTCCGTGGCGAAGCGCGCGCCGAAGAGCGAGGACCCGGGGACGATCTCCACGAAGTTCACCGACGAACCGGGCGCCGACGCGGCGAAGTCCGAGAGGCCGTCGCCGTCCACGTCGGCGCAGAGCATCTTCGTGCCGTAGAAGCCGAACGTGGTGCCGGACACGCGCTGCGGCGCGGCCTCCGCGTCGGTCGCGTCCGGGTCCGCGGTCCCCGCGAGGAAGAACACGCGGCCGCCCGCCGCCGCGCCGCCCGTGAGATCCGAGAGGAAGATGTCGGCGCGGCCGTCGCCGTCCACGTCGCCCATCGCCACGGAGTAGAACTGCCCCGTCGCGGCGGCGATCTTCACGAACCGGTCCCGCGCCGCGTTCCGCGCGAACTGCTTCCCGCCGAGGTAGAGCTTCGCGAACGGGTCCGCGAACTCGCCGGGGTTCTGGAGGACGACGAGGTCCGCATCGCCGTCCCCGTCGTGGTCTCCGACCGCCCACCTCGGCGCGAGCGGGCCGACGTCGGGCGCGCCGGGAACCCGCGTGGGCCGGATCACGGCGACCGCGTCGTCCTCGTCCATCGCGCCGCGGTCGCGGACGCCCGGCCCGCCCGCGAACACGAGGATCCGCGGCTCGTCGTTCATGCCGGCGAAGACGACGAGGTCGTCGATGCCGTCGCCCGTGAGGTCGGCCGGGGAGCTCGAGCGCGCGAGCGCGCGGAAGCTCGAGAAGTGCGACGCGGGGAAGCTCACGGTTCCGGCGACGGCGTCGATCTCGTAGGGCGGCGGGACGAGCGTCACGTTGCCCTGCGCGTCCCGCGTGAAGATCTGGAGCTTCGCGGGATCGCCGCCGACCGCGAGCGGGTCGAAGGGGATCGTGACGAGCACCGGCTGCGAGAAGTTCTGCCCCTCCGGGCCGAAGAACACCGTGGGCCCCGCGCCCTGCTGGTTCGGGTCGGGCGGGAGGATCTCGACGCCGGACCCGATGACGAACGGTGTCGGGAACTGCACGGAGCCGGGCGGAACGCTCACGCCCGCGCCGTCCACGGGCGAGAGCGGATCGTCCACGCCGACGTTCCCGCCGCCGGGACCGATCAGGTCGCCGACGAGGCTGCTCCCGTCGCCTTCGTTCGCGAGGTTCGCGTCGGTGAGGTCGAGCTTCCGGCGGCTCGGCTTCGGAGCGCGGGGGCGGACCTGCACGGTCACGTCGCCGGCGCCGGAGCCCGCGTTCGCGATGCGGAAGACGTAGTCGTCGGTGAACGCGGCCTGCCCGGTGGTGACCACGTGCTTCGGCGCGTCGGCCGGACCCGGATCGAACGTGCCGACGGTGTCGTCGCCGCGCGCCCACTCGGCGAGGCGGCCGCGCACCGTGCCCGCCGCGGGCGAGGTGACGGTGACCGTGGCGCGTCCGGCGAACTCGACGGGGCGGGTCACCGTGCGGTCCCCCCCGCCGAGCGTGACCGTCTCGGTCGTCGCCGCCGGGTTCGTCCACTTGACCGAGAGCTTGTACTTCCCGCCGGCCGGGCCGCCCGCGCGGACGTCGAGGACGTACTCCCCGGTCTCCGCCGACACGACGCCCGCGAGCTTCACCGCGGTGTCCGGCCCGAGATTCGTCATCCCGCCCGAAGGACCGGTCAGCGTGCCCGCGACGACGAACCCCGCCTTCGCCTTGATCTGAACGGTGAACTTCGCGCCCTGCGGGACGCGGAAGCGGTAGGTCTCGACCTCCGCCTGGGGCGCGATCTCGCCCGTGACCTTGTCCCCGTTGCCGAGGACGAGGTCGATGTCGGCCCATGCCGTCGCTGACAGCGTCGCCGAGAGCGTCGCTGCGAGCGTCGCTGCGAGGCTCGAGACGAGTCCGGCGGCGCACGCGGCGGCAGGCAGCGCGCGGGGGAGGATCGGCGGCATGAGGCTCCTTCGCGGGCGAGCGGCCCGGCAGACGGTGGAACGCGCGCTGCGGACGCGTTGTTCCCGGCGCCTGTCCTCCCATCTTTCCACGGAATGGCGCGCCGCTGCGAGGATGCGCCGATGACGACGCCCGGAAACGCCTCCGGCGGGGACGCGGAACGCGCCGCGCGGCCCCTCCTCGACCCCGTGGACCGGCCCATGTCGCGCCTCTTCGGCTACCTCGCGCCGTTCCGCGCCCGGCTCGCCGCGGCCTGCGCGTCGAGCACGGCGAACAAGGTCCTCGACCTGATGCCCCCGGTGCTGACGGCGTGGCTGATCGACGTGGTGAACCGGACCCCGCCGAAGTGGATCGCGGGGCTCGCACCGGGCGACGTGCGCGGGCAGCTCGTCGTGGTCGCGGCCGCCACGGTCGTGATCTTCGGCGCCGAGAGCTTCTTCCAGTGGCTCTACGCGCTCGGCTTCTCGCGGCTCTCGCAGGACGTGCAGCACCGCCTCCGCGTGGACGCGTACGCGGCGATGCAGCGGCGCGAGATCGAGTTCTTCGAGGAGCACCGGCTCGGGCAGACGCTCTCGATGCTCCAGGAGGACGTGAACCAGCTCGAGCGCTTCCTCTCCCCCGCCTCGGGGCTGAACGCGATCCTCCAGGTGGCGACCACGTGCGCGTTCGCGCTGGTCGTCCTCTGCATGGAGTCGTGGGAGCTCGCGCTGGTGTGCCTCGCGCCGATGCCGCTCATCGTGTGGGGCAGCATGGCGTTCAGCCGCCTCCTCGCGCCGCGGTACCGCGACCTCCGCCAGTCGGCGGGCGAGGTGACGGCGCGCCTCGAGAACAACCTCGCCGGCATCCAGGTGATCCAGAGCTTCACGGCCGAGCGGCAGGAGACGGCGCGCCTCGAGTCGGCGAGCGACGCCTACCGCGCCGCGAACGACCGCGCGGTCCGGATCTCGACCGCGTTCGTGCCGGTCATCCGCATGGCGATCGCGCTCGGCTTCGCGGCGATGATGGTGCTCGGCGGGAACCTCGCCCTCGACGGCGGGCTCACGCCCGGCACGCTCGTGGTGTTCTGCCTGCTGATCCAGCGGATCCTCTGGCCCCTCACGACGATGGGGCAGGTCTTCGACGACTGGCACCGCGCCTCGGCGAGCGCCGCGCGCGTGATGTCGCTCCTCGCGACGCCGACCCGCGTGCCCGAGCCCGCCGCGCCGAAGGCGGTCCCCGAGGGGCGCTGCGAGGTGCGCTTCGACGACGTCCGCTTCCGCTACCGTCTCGGCGGCGACGTGCTCCGCGGCGTCACCTTCCGCGCGGCGCCGGGCGAGACGATCGGCATCGCCGGCCCCACCGGTTCGGGGAAGACGACGCTCGTGAAGCTCCTCCTCCGCCTCTACGACACGACCGGCGGCGCCGTGCGCCTGAACGGCGTGGACGTGCGCGACGCCGCGATCGCCGACCTGCGCCGCCGCATCGCGCTCGTGTCGCAGGACGTCTACCTCTTCCACGGCACGATCCGCGAGAACATCGCCTACGGCGAGCGCGCGGGCGGTCCGCCGTCGCAGGCCGAGATCGAGGCCGCCGCGAAGCTCGCGCGGCTCCACGACTTCATCGTCTCGCTCCCGCAGGGCTACGACACGCTGGTCGGCGAGCGCGGCGTGAAGCTCTCGGGCGGGCAGCGGCAGCGGCTCTCGATCGCCCGCGCGGCGCTGAAGAACGCGCCCGTGCTCGTCCTCGACGAGGCGACGAGCAGCGTGGACACGGAGACCGAACGCGCGATCCAGGAGAACATGGCGGAGCTCACGGCCGGACGCACGGCGATCGTGATCGCGCACCGCCTCTCCACGATCCGCCACGCCCACCGGATCATCGTGCTCCGCGAGGGGCGCGTGGCCGAGGAGGGGTCCCACGACGACCTCGTCGCCCGCGGCGGAACGTACGCCGACCTCTGGGCGCTCCAGTGCGGCGCGGCCCCGGGAGACGCACGGTGACGCTCCCGGGACGCGCGTGCTACGCTCGGTCCGTGCGCACGCTCCTCCGGATCGCCGCGTCGGCCCTCGTCGCCGCCTGCCTGTTCCTCGCCGCCGCGGCGGGCGCGGCCGAGGGCGACCTGGACCTCACGATGAAGTCCGGCGCCGGGTTCAAGGGGCGCATCACGTCGCACGACGCGACGGGCTTCGCGCTGAAGGGCGCCGACGGCGAGGTGCGCCTCAAGTGGGCCGACCTCGACGAGCGGTCGTGGCTCGCGGCGAAGCGGACCGTCACCGACCCGAAGGACGGCGCGGCGCTGCTCGCGCTCGGCGCGTTCGCGGCGGAGAAGGGGTTCCGCACGGACGCGGAGGCGCTCCTCGCGTCGGCCGAGAAGGCGGCGCCCGCGCTCAAGGGCGACGTCGCTCTGCACGCGCCGCGGATCGCCGAGCTCCGGAGGGGCGAGGCCGAGGCGCTCCTCGCGAAGGCGAAGGAGCACGTCGGCGCGAAGCGGTGGCTCCAGGCCCTCGGCCGGTACCGCGACGCGCTCGCCCTCGACCCGAAGAGCGCGAAGGCGCAGAACGGCGTCGGCGAGGCGTACTTCTACATGCGGAAGCTCCCCGAGGCGCGGAAGGCGATGGAGGCCGCCGCGGCGCTCGACCCGGGGTTCAAGGACGCGCGGCTCAATCTTGCGTTCCTCGAACTCCTCGAGCTCGACTTCGCCGCGTGCCTGAAGGGCCTCGAGGAGGTCATCGCGCTCCCGGTGGACGCGGGCCGCGCGGGGACGCGCCCGGACCTCGCGAAGCTCGCGGGCCAGAGGAAGGAGCTCACGCAGGAGCAGGCGTGGGAGCAGCTCGCCGACTCGTCGGCCATCCAGGCGCGCGACCTCGAGCCGTTCATCCGCGAGATCGTGAAGGGCTCGGGCATGAAGACCGAGTACCGCGCGGTCTCCGAGCACTACGACCTCCGCACGGAGGTGTCGCAGGAGTACGCGGACCTGCTCGTCCAGCGGCTCGAGATGATCTACGCGGAGTACGAGCGGCGGTTCGGGTACTCGGCGACCGGCGAGCAGAAGACGCGCGGGAAGGGGCTCCGCTTCCCGGTCCTCGTCTTCAACGACAAGAAGGGCTACGTCGAGTGGTTCACGCGCGTGCTGCGCAACCCGCAGATGGGCCAGATGTCCGGCGGCGTCTACGTGTCGATGGTGAAGCACCTCGTCTTCTTCCGGTACGAGAAGATCGAGGACACGCAGCTCGTCGCGTGGCACGAGGGCTTCCACCAGTACCTCGACTACTTCATCGAGGGCGCGCCGCACTGGTTCAACGAGGGGCAGGCGGAGTACTTCGGGCCGAGCCGGATCGTCGAGGGGAAGAAGCGCCTCGAGGTCGGTTGCACGAACCCGTGGCGGATCGGCGTGATCGCGCAGCTCCTCCGGACGAACCGCGTCCCCGAGGCGAAGTGGCTCATGCAGACCGACGCGCAGACGTTCATGCGCGTCAAGACCGACCCGAAGTACGCCGACAAGGGCACCACCGTGGGCGACCACTACGCCCTCGGCTGGGCGCTCGTCCACTACTGCATCGAAGGCGAGAAGGGGCGCTGGCAGAAGACGTTCCTCAACTACTTCAAGCTCCTCTGCGACGGCTGCTCCCACGAGGAGGCGTTCGAGCGCGCCTGGGGCCGCACGTCGTGGGCGGCGTTCCAGTCGGGCTTCGAGGCCCACTGCAAGTGGCTCGTGGACCGCGCGCAGGGAGAGGGGCTGCCGAAGTAGGGGTTGGGTGGAGGTGCACATGGCCTCTTCACGTGCCGAACGAGCGGAGTCGATCATCTCGGCGTTCGCACCGCGGCGCCGACGCCAGTTCGCGGTGCGGGTCGCCGTCTTCGTCGTCGTGAACGCCGGCTGGGCCGCGTTCTTCCTGCGCGCCACCGACCGTGTCGGCGACGACTGGCTCCTCACCTGGGGACCCTGGTTCGGCGTCGTGGTCTGCGTCGTGGCAGCGGCGCATGCACTGAACTGGCGGTGTCCGTCATGCCTTGCGTCACCCGGCAGCTACGCGGAGGCCCGCTTCTGCCAGTCGTGCGGTGTCCAGATCCGGCCGGAACCCGCCTGACCAGCCGCTGCAGCCGACGAGCGGCGGGGCCGCCCGTCGCGCGAGGGCGGAGCGCTCCGGCCCGCAGCTCGCGGCTGAACTTGAACGATTGACGCGGCGCGCGCCGGGCGAATAGTCTCCCCGGCGGCACGGTGCGGGCAGGGCACAGCCGGCTCGACCGCTGCCGACAGGCGGGAGGTCCCATGCGCACGTCGTCGATCCTGTCCTTGTTCGCAGTCGTCGCGGCCCTTGCGGCCCCGACGGGGCGGGACGCGCACGCGGGCCCCGGCCGGGACCCGAAACCACCGAAGGCGCCGAAGGTCCGCTACGCCCCCGAGAGGGACGCCGAGGCGCTCCTCCGCGAACGCACGGGGACGCGGAAGCCGGAGGACCGGCTCGCGACGGCCGCGGCGGCGGGGCCCATGACGATCACGGGAGAGGCCACGCTGAGCGGGGTCGTCTACGCGTCGTCGCTCCACATCGCGGACACCGCGAGCGTCGTCATCGAGGGAGGCGCGGCGATCATCGTCTCGGGCGACGTCACGATCGAGTCCGCCGTCGGCGGCGTGCTGAAGCCGGAGACGCCGGGCGCCAAGCGCCCGCCCGAGCCCGAGAACCAGGATGTCATCTTCCAGGCGGGTGAGGACATCGTCATCGACGGCGAACTCGTCGGCGCCGACGGCGCGGAGGGGTTCGAGTCGCTGGGCCAGACGACCGCCCAGGGCGGCGTCGGCGGGCGAGGACAGGGGTTCGGCTTCGTGGCGGGCGGCGCGATCTTCGTGCGGGCCGATGTCATCCCCGGCCGCGGCGGCGACGGCGGGCGCGCCGAGGCGGTCGTGGAGGGAGTCTCCTCGGCGGACGTCGTCGCGCGCGGCGGCAACGGCGGCGCCGCCGGTTCGCTCTTCGTGGTCGGTCGCGACGTGAACGTCGAGGGCGGGCGCTTCTGCCTGCGGCGCGGCGGAAAGGGCGGCAGCGCGTTCGCGCGGAGCGGCAACGCACCTGAGACCGCCCGGATCGGCGGAGACTGCACGAGCCCCGGAGGACGCGCAGGCCGCGCGCTGGCGTACGGCGGGCACGGCGGGCCGGGCACCGCCGCCAGCGCAGGCGGCGACGTCGTGTTCAACGCGACGTTCAAGGCCGAGTCGCCCGCCGGCATCTTCCACGTGCTCGAGTCGGACTCGTTCGTCCCCGGGAGGATCTCGAACGGGAGCCCGCTCCCCTTCCGGGTGCTCGATGCGGAGGGCGGCGACGCCACCGCGTCCGGCGGCGACGGGGGATCCCCTCCCGACTGCGAGGCAGACGACATCTGCCCCGCGCGCGGGCCGCGGCCGGGCGAGGGAGGTGACGGCGGCGACGCCGAGGCGTACGGGGGACAGGGCGGATCGCTCCCCTTCCTGATCTGCAGCGACACGTCCTTCGAGCCGCAGGCCGTGTTCGCGTTCGACGTGTTCGAGGCGCCCGGCGGGTCGGGGTACGCCGACGGCGGCGACGGAGGCACGGGCGCCAACGCGGCGCCGGCCAAGCGGCCCGCCGCAGGGGCCC